>JASFUL010000009.1:0-29243 GCA_050050315.1 Gemmatimonadota bacterium | reverse complement strand
CCTGGGCCGCGAGCGACGGGTGGGCCTACTCCCAGACCACCCCGTAGTCGTCCCCGTGGTTGCTCGAGCCTCCCTCGAACGCGCCGTTCTCCCAGTCGAACCAGATGGCGTTGATGGGTCCCGACGTGCGCTCGGCGAAGGTGAGCGAGTAGCCCATCTCGCGCAGCGCGCTCCGCACCCACGGGGGGGTGGCGTCCTGCAGCAGGAGACGTCCGGGGCTGATCTCGTGATCGCCGAAGGAGCCGCGGAGCTGGTAGGAGTTGATGTTCGCGGCCTCCGCGGCTTCTTGTACGTTCATTCCCCATTCGACCACGTTGAGGAAGAACTGCACCAGGTTCTGATCCTGGGAGTCGCCGCCCTGGACGGCGAAGGAGAGGTAGGGGCGCCCGTCCTCGATCGCCATCCCCGGGGTCAGCGTCGCCCGAGGACGCTTCCCGGGCTCGATCACGTTGTACGGTCCGTCCACGGCGTGCACGACGAAGGACTGGGCGCGCTGGCTCATCCCGACGCCGGTCTCGCCGGCGATGACGGCGGGTACCCAGCCCCCGGAAGGCGTGACGGAGACGACCCATCCCTCCTCGTCGGCGGCCTGGATCGACGTGGTTCCGGCGTAGAAATCCTCCTCGTAGCGCTCCATGGCCCCGGCTCCCGCCTGGTCCGTGATGACACGCTCGCCCTTCCGCCACTGCTCGAGGATGTCGAGGAAGGGGTTGGTGCCCTCCTGGAACCGGTACGGGTCCCCGGGGGCGACGTCCGGGTCGTTGCGCTCCCAGTCGATCTCCGCCGCCCGCTCCGCCGCGTACTCCTTCGATAGCAGCCCTTCGATGGGCTCCTCGGGCGGGAAGTACGGGTCGCCGTAGTAGAAGTCCCGGTCGGCGAAGGCCAGGTTCATGGCCTGGTACAGGGCGTGGACGTAGCGTGCGCTGTTGTACCCCATGGCCTTCAGGTCGAAGTTCTCCAGGATGTTGAGCGTCTGGAGCATGACGGGGCCCTGGACCCAGTGGGTCAGCTTGTAGACGTCGATGCCCTTGTACGACGTCTTCACCGGCTCCTCGATCCGGACCCGCCACGCGTCCAGGTCGTCCATGGTGACCCGGCTCCCCTGCTCGCGCGCCCCCCGGACGTATTCCTCGGCGACGTCGCCCCGGTAGAAGCGGTCGTACGCGGCGTAGATGGCCTCCTTCCGGGTCGCGCCGTCCGCGAGGGCGTCGGCCTCGGCTTCGATCAGCTTGCGCAGCGTCGCCGCCAGATCCTCCTGGACGAGGATCTGGCCCACCTCGGGCGCCTCGCGCTCGGGGAAGAAAACCGCGCGGGTGTACGGCCACTCCATCATCTCGTCCATGTTGGCACGGATGCGCCGCACCGCGTCGGCCTCCAGGGGGTATCCCCCCGACGCCATCTCGAGGGCGGGCGCGAGCACCTCGGCGAGCGACAGGCGGCCCCACTCGGCCACCATCGTCATGAGCCCGCCGGGTGTGCCGGGCGTCACCATGGCGTCGACGCCCGTACCCGGCGGGAAGTCCATCCCCTTCTCGCGGAAGTACTCGGCGGTCGCGCCGGTGGGAGCCACCCCCAGGGCGTTGATCCCGATGACCCGCTCCTCCCGCGGGTTCCAGATGAGCGCCTGGGTCTCGCCGCCCCACGACAGCACGTCCCACATGGTGGCCGTCGCCGCCAGCATGGCGGCTGCGGCGTCCACCGCGTTGCCCCCCCGCTGGTACATCATGGATCCGGCCGTGGCCGCCATGGGCTTGCCGGTGATCGCGATCCAGTGCTTGCCGTGCAGCACCGGCTTGGCGGTGCGCTGGGCGTCGGCCTTCGAGGGTGCCCCCGCGAGCAGGGCGAGGACGGCGACGAGCGGGAGGGTGCGACGAGTCACGGGGATCCTCCGTCGGGGTGGACGTCGCCTGCAACGTACGGAGGGGGGCGTCCCCGGGCCATGCGAGGGGCGGTCACCTGCCCGCTCGCTGGTCGCTGAAAGGGTGGGTGCGGCCGCCGGGAGGCGGATCGACGCCGGCCGCAGGGACCGGCGCCGACCGCGCCCCTGCTACCGAGCGGCCATCCCGTTGGCGCCGTCGGGCAGCGTCCCGAGGTCACCGAGGGAGGTCAGCCCACCATTCTTCTCCACCCGGAACCCGCCCACGGTCCCGCCCCCGTTGCGCACGTACAGGTAGCGCCCGCCGGGGGTGAAGGCGGCGTCCTGGGGGAGGCTCCCCATGCCGGTGACACCGGCCACGGCGTCGACCAGCTCGAGCCCGCCCCTGGGGCCGATGGCCAGGCTGGAGACCGTGCCGCTCCCGGTGTTGGTCGTGTAGGCGTGGAGGCCGTTCTGCCCGATGGCGATCCAGCAGGCGGCGCTCTGGGTCGTGGGCACCGCGCCGCTGATCAGCTCGAGGGAACCGTTATCATACACCCGGTACGACGAGGCCGTGCTGGCGCCGGCCGCGCCGCCGGCCGCCTCCGAGACGACGAGGTTCCCGCGTCGGTTGAAGTTGAATCCGAACGGCGTCTGGCCGGCCGACGCCTGTGTGTTCGGTCCGGCGGCCACGCCGTCCGCTCCGACGGTGTAGGTGCTGAGCGTGTTCGAGGCCTTCTCGGTGACGACCAGGACGTCGCCGTCGGGGGTGAACTGGATCTGCGCCGGTCCCGCCCCTCCCAGGGGTTGCGTCGACCCGGCGATCGGGGTCAGTCCGCCGTCGGTTCCGATCCGGAAGCCGGTGACGTTGCCCCCGCCCCCACCGTTGAGCACGTACAGCAGGTCCCCGTGGACGGTGAGGCTTATGGGCATGTCGCCGCCCGAGGGGACCGGTCCGCCGATCAGCTCGAGGCCGGTCCTGCCCACGTCGAACGCGGAGATGTCGTCGCTTCCGGCGTTCACGGCGTAGAGGCGCCGGTGTCCGTGGGCGAGGATGAGCGATGCCTGGTTCCCCAGGCCGGCGCCGGTGCCGTCACCGCCCGTGGCGTACGCCACCGGGGCGGCGAGGCTGCCGTCGGCGGCTCGATCGAAGGCGAGGATCTCGTTGCCGTCGGACGCATTGCTCATCACGTACACGGCACCGGGACCCTGCGACCCCGCGGTGGACGCCAGCGGCTCGAGGTCGACGCTCGGCTGGACCGGTCCATCGTCGGCACAGGCTGCGAGACCGAGGGCCGCCACGGCGGCGAGCCAGAAACTCCATCGGGTGCGCATCTCCGAAACTCCCTTCTCGTGTGATCTGCCCACGGGGCCCGGAGATCCGGCGCCCCGCGATCCGTTGCGGCCCGGAGGAGGGATCAAGGGTCGTGCCGGGTGAGAATCCCCGGATCACGGGGGTTTCCGGAGGGTCCTGCGTTTCACCGGTCGCGTCGGGCGGGAGCATGGAACGTCCCACGGAACGGAGCGGGGCGTTCCGAGTGAAGCGGTCCCGCAGAGGTCCGCGTCCGGAGGCCCGTCTTCAGCCGCCTCCCGAGACCGCTGGCTCGGGAGGGCCGGTCGATTCGTCGAACTCGTCGAACAGGCCTTCGAGGTCGATGTTCGCCTTCAGCAGCTCGGTCGAGGCCATGCCCGGGAGGATCCCGTTGAAGGTGGGATCGGGGAAGGTCCATGCTTCGAAGGTCTCCGCGACCCAGAGGAAGCGACCGCCGGTGGCGTCGTACGCGGGCAGCAGGGCCTTGAGGTCGGGGATCGGGTCCAGGAAGAACCGCGTCAGGTCCACCTCGAGGTCCACGTCTCCCCGCCCGAGGTCCACCGACAGCGTGCGGGGGCCCGAGAGCGTCGCCTCGACGTCGTCGAGGACCTCCCTCGCGTCGGCCAGGTCCTGGGATCCCAGGTAGTCGTCCAGGTCGAAGTCGCCTCCGGACGTCGCCGGGTCGTACTTGATGACGTCGTCGTCCTGGTCGTCCGTCTCGCTCTCGAGGAAGCTCAGGGCCGACCGCAGGAGGTCCACGGCGTCTCCCAGCCTTCCGTGGGCGTCCGCCAGGCGTGACGCGCCGTCGGTCCCCAGCGTCGCGAAGGTGCTCCCCGGCGCCATGGCTTCCGCGAACCCGTCCGCGCCCCAGGGTGAGGGCTCCGCTCGATACGCGACGGCGATGTCGAGTATCGCGAGCGCCGTCTCGAGCCCGGCCTGGAGGACCAGCACCTCCGTGCGGTCGAGCTCCAGCGGATCGGCCTCCTCGGGAGGCTCCCCCTGCATCTCCGGCGTCACCTCGAACGTGAAATCGGGATCGTCGATCTCCGCGAGCAGGTCGGCCGCCGCCACCAGCGCGGGCTCCACGACGTCCCTGAGCAGCGCCTGGTGCTCGGCCGGCGTCGGAGGGAAGCCCTCCAGGTGGCTGGTGGGCTCGGCCGCGATCAGTGCCCGGACCAGCCGACCCCGCGTGACCAGCGCTCCGAGCCTCGTGCCGGTGGGGTCGAGGGGCAGGGAGGCCCGGGCCCACCGGACGGCCCCGGACGCGGCCATGGCGCTGACGCCGTTGAGGTCCTCGATCTCGTTGGTCTCGAGCCAGGCGTCCCAGGCGTCCGCGGCCGCCCGCAGGTCGGGGTCGTCCTCGAGGACGAACACGGTGGTGATGGCCAGGCCGAACGCCGCCACCTGGTTCTCCGGGTCGAGGGCGAGCGCCTCCTCGTAGAGCGTCCTGGCCGGCTCGAAGGTCAGGTCGTCCAGGTCCCCCACCTCGTCGATGTCGTTGAGGATGCGGAACAGCGCGACCCCCAGGGAGTCGTGCGCTTCTTCGGCCGCCATCGTCGACGTCCGCAGCGCCTCGCACGACACGGCGAACGCCGTGGTCGCCTCGGCTCCGGCCGTGACGCCGACGGTCCGCGGGTTGTTCTGGACCGCGCAGTTGGCGCTCACGTCTTCGAGCGTCACCGTGTGGCTGCCGGCGCTCAGATCCTGGAACACCACCGAGCCGGACGCACCCACCGGGCGGGCGTCCGAATCGACCCGGATCCGATAGCCGTCGGGATCCACGTCCTCCCCTGTCGTGCTGACGGTCGCCCGCAGGGAGCCCGTGGTCGTGGGCTCGGTGGTTCCTCCCGATTCGCTCCCGCCGCACCCGAGGCTCCAGACGGCGGCCACGAGCAGGGCGGACACCACACGTGATTCGGACTTCATTGCGCTCATCTCCTCGCCCCGCGCTGCGTCGCGGGCATGCTTGGACGTGCTCCCAGGGGCGCTTGCCCGCGCCTCCGTAGCGGGAGTCGACTCATTGCGGCGCCCCGGACCACGACAGGGCCAGGGTGACGCTCGACCAGCGGCTCCCCCCGTCGAGCCAATCGCTCCCCGAGAGGCCTTCCCGCATGGCCTCGTTCCAGCTGCCGAGCACGGGAATGGACCCCCTCACGCTCAGCGTCGCACGGTCCCCGGTGCCGGGGACGGCGAGGTCCAACCCGCCCCCGAGGAGGACCACCGTCGCCCGGAGGTCCTCGAGGGTGCGCCGGTCCGACCGCCCGAAACCGAGTCCGGTCACGAGCCAGTCCTCCCCGTCCAGGACGAGCTGGAGACGTCGCACCCCCACGGCCCAGCCCCTCCCGGTCCCGGAGCGGCGGGCGAACGTCCAGGCGGTCCACCGGGTGCCGAGGTCACCCCTCACGCGGTAGGCGATGGCTCCCAGCTGATCCCAGACCTGGCGGAAGGGCCAGGTCTCCAGCCGGGCCGAGAGGGATCCGTCGCCCCGTCCCCACTCCACCGCCGTGCGCCAGCCTCCCGCGTCCGCCGGATCGGCCACGGCGAGACCCCAACGCTCCGAGCGGAGGTTCCCGAAGAAGAGGCGTCCCGCTCGCTGACCGCTCCGGGCGAGGGCGCCGTCGGCCCCGACCCGCGACCGTTCCGCGGCCACCGAGAGCAGGAGGGCCTCCGGGAGCGGGACGCGGAGCTCCACGCCCCTCTCGTCCCGGACGCCCCCGACGACCGCCTCGAGGGTCGCGCCTCCGCCGTCCCCTCTGGGATCGAAGGTCTCCCGGGACCAGTCCACCGCGAGGGCCGCGCCCGCCAGGAGACCGCGGGGCCAGCGGATCTCACCCGTCACGGCGCTCCGGGACCAGGCGGTGGAGGTCCTGCCCTGCACGTCGTCGGCGGGAAGGGTGAGTCGCAGGTCGGCGTCCCCGCCTTCGGCCCGGGTGACGACGAGGCGATGTACTCCGCTGGCCGATCCCACCGAAGCAGACCACCCGGATCCCCCGCTCCACCTCCCGCCCAGCCGTAGCGCCCACCGCCCCGGACCTCCGTCCCACCGCCCCGTGAGGCCGGCGTCGAGGCGGGACGCGACCGCCCGGCGAATGTCCCCGTTCCCCAGGTCCAGCCCCGAGCCCAGGCGGTGCTCGGCCCGGACGTCCAGCGTGAGATCGGGAGATCCCAGCGGCTGCCCGGCGCCGACGGTGGCGCCCCCTCGCTCGAGCGCCCAGGGACCGAGCCCGGAGCGGTGGGCGAGGAGGGCACCCGAGATCGTGGTCGCCGGGACCGGATCGATGCGGAGGGGCGTGAAAGAACCGCCGGGGCGGACCGGGCCGGGGGCGCCGAAGGTCCGAGGGACGAGGTCTTCGAGCCAGCGCTCCAGGTCCTCCTGGGCCGCCAGCGGGCCGGCGAAGCAGACCGTGGCCGCGGTCGCAAGGAGCGCCCTGCTCCTCCAGCCCCCCATGGGCCCCGGGAGTCCCGGGCTTCGACGGGCGACGCCGAATGCGCTCATGGATGGACCTCGATTCAGGGGGAGCCGTCCGGGCGTCCAGCCCGGTCCGCTTCGCGCAAGTGTACGCGAGGTGTGGTCTCGTGGCTACGAGGGCGACGGGGTGACCGCAATCGTTCCGAGGGGGCACAGGGCCGGGGCGCCGCCTCCGTTGGCCGCGTCCCGGGCGGCCCTTGTGCTCCCCCGGGTACCAGGCGCATGGTGGGGGTCCTCTCGTCGCCCCCCGCCGATGCGGGTACCCTCGCCCCGGCCCCGGTCCCTCGGTCCCGCCACCCCCAGGAGCGCGTCATGAGCGGTCGCAAGAAGGCCTCCGATTTCCCCCAGGAGATCCTGAAGCTGTTCGACGGCTACGTGCACGGCTTCATCGAGCGGCGGGACTTCCTGGAAGGCGCCGCGAAGGTGCTGGGGGGCGGCGCGGCGGCCCTCGCGGCGTTGGACGCGCTCCAGCCGGAGTACGCACGGGCACAACAGGTCCCGGCCAACGACCCCCGGATCCGCCAGGAGTACGTCACGTACGAGTCGCCCGACGGCTCCGGGACGATGCGGGCGTACATGGCGAGGCCCGAGGGGGCCACCGAGCCCGGGCCGGCCGTGCTGGTCATCCACGAGAACCGGGGGCTGAACCCCTACATCGAGGACGTGGTCCGTCGTTTCGCCGCGGTTGGCTTCGTGGCGCTGGGGCCCGACGCGCTGACGCCCCTCGGAGGCTATCCCGGGACCGACGACGAGGGGCGGGCGATGCAGCGACGGCTCGACCGGGACGTCATGATGGAGGACTGGGTCGCGGGCTTCCGCTTCCTGCGGGCCCACGACGCCACCACGGCGCGCGTCGGCGCCGTGGGCTTCTGCTACGGGGGTGGGGTCGTGAACCGTCTCGCCGTGCGCCTTCCCGACCTCGGGGCCGGCGTGCCCTTCTACGGCGCCGCACCTCCGCTGGAGGGCGTGCCCGCCATCGCGGCGCCCCTCATGTTCCATCTCGCCGGCCTGGACGAGCGGGTCAACGCCGGCTACGCCCCGTACATCGAGGCCCTGGAGGAGCACGGCAAGGACTTCGTCGTCCACGTCTACGAGGGCGTCAACCACGGCTTCCACAACGACACCACGCCTCGCTACGACGAGGACGCGGCCCGCCTGGCGCAGGAGCGCACCCTCGGCTTCTTCAGGGAACGCCTGGCGGATTGACGCGGAAGCCCTCCGGGAGCCCCTGGGGGAAGCGCGCGAACGGTCGTAGCAACCCGGGATCCGGCATGAGCTCCATGCGGCTCGACCGATCGAGGGCGTGGCTGGCCAGCCCGCCGACCAGGCCCCACGAGAGCAGGACGATGGGGACCACCGGCCAGCACTCCCTCTCGTCGACGCTGGAGCATGCGGCGGTGAGTGCGACGGCCGTCACGACCGCGCCGGTGCCGGTCCAGAGCCAGGCCTTGTTCCCGTCGAGCCCGTGGCGCCGGACGGACACCCTCTCCAGGGCGCGGAGGGGAAAGCTCCGGAGGGTCGCGGTCTCCACCCAGAGCGAGTCCTCCGAGACGGCGAGAAGCTCGCCCCGGACGTCCAGGCCCAGGTGGTCGAAACGGACCTCCCGACCCCGCAGGAGCTCCTGGGGGATCTCCGGCTCGCGGGTCTCCTGCCCGAGGACCGGGGGCGGACGGAGGCAGGTGGCGAGCAGGGCCACCGCTCCGGCGACGCGGGCGGCCCGGCGGACGGCGCTCATCGGACCCCTCCCCGGAAACGACTGGACCAGAAGGCGTCTTCCATGCCTCCCTCCCTCGCCTTGTACACGGGGGCGAGGCGCCTCAACGCTTCCGAGGGATCGAGGAGGATGAGGCGGGCCAGGGCCGGATCCTCCTGACCTCGCCACTCGCGTCGCATCCACTCGTAGTAGTAGCCGCGACTCTCGAGGAAGAGCGCGTACCCGCGCGCGGCACCGGGCAGCTCGAACTCGATCCGGTGAGCATCCCCTCGCTGGGTGACGAGGTACCGGTCCGGGTCGACGAGCGCCGCTCGCACCGACGCGTCGGACTCCCCGACGGATGGCCGGAGGCCCCCGGTCGCCGGATCCACCGCCACGACCCTCGACGGCTCGAGGACGAGGGGGAGGACCGGCTCCGCCAGGCGCACGAGGGCGGTGTGGTCGATCCGCCAGTTCCCCCGCGTCATGCGCAGCCGGATCCGGACGGGGCCGGCGGCCAACCCCAGGGGCACGAGCTGTTCGTCCGACGCGATGGGACCCGCCTCGCCGAACGTCCCGGCCAGACGCCACGACCCGTCCCGCTCCTCCACGCGGACCTCGACCCCTCCGAGTGCCCGGGCCAGCCCCAGCGAGCGCTGGACCGCGGCCGGACGCCCGCGCTCCAGCTCGGCCAGCCAGTCCCCGGCCCGGCTGCCCAGGGTGGCGATCGTGTGGTAGAAGAGGAAGGTGGAGAGGAGCGAGCTGCGCGCACGGATCGCCAGCGCCAGCTCTCCGGCGCCCTCGGGCGGGTCGAGCACGATCTCGACCTCCTCCTTCGCGCCCAGGTCGGCGGAGTCCGCCAAGGAGAAGTACTCGGCGCCGTCCGGGGAGAGGACACGCTCGAGGCACGATCCCCCGGCTGCGCGGCAGGAGACGGCCGGCGAGGGCGGGCCGGTCCGGTAGAGGGTTCCCGCGGCGGTCGCGCTCACCGAGCCCCCGTCCTCAAGCGGAACGGCCAGCAGCCGGACGGTCCTCACCGCGTGCGTCTCCTGGGCCTCGTTGCGCATGACGAGGGCCACCGACCGTCCGGACGTGGAGACGGTCCCCAGCGCGTCGAGATCGGTGGCCTCGAGGGCTCGGGCGAAGGAGGACGAGAATCCCTCCGCCACGGGTGTCTGGCCGTCGCCACCCTCCAGGTAGAAGGTCGGGCACGAACCGAAACAGGCCTTCGGATCGGCGACGCAGATCCCGGTCACCGCCGCGCTGAGGGCGGTCCAGACGATGAGCGTGCCGTGGGCCAGTTGGCTCACGCGCTCCGGCCGGTTGGATTCCAGCAGCGCGATGGAGTCCGCCGTCAGCGTGAGCCTCCCCTCTCCCACGAACCGGCGTCGAGCGTCGTAGCGCACGCCGTCACCGACGAGCCGCCCCCCGTCCTCCGTAGCCTCCCACGTGCTGAAGAGGACCAGGTGGCCCGAGGCGAGGTGGGCTTTCAGGTAGGGCACCTCTTCCGACGGGTCCGGCGGGCCCGCGGCGAGCTCGTGGACGGTCGGGTCCCACGTCCGCGGGCCGCAGCCGGTGAGGAGCGGGAGGATGGTGACGGCGAGCACGGCGTGGAGGGTCGGCGGAGGCCGCATGGCAGGTTCTCGCATCGAGGGATGCCGGGATCCGACGAATCTGTGGGCCCTTCCGCGGGTCGCGCACGGATTTTCTTTTCGGCGGGCGGGCGGCCCGGCGGCGATCCGCCCCGGTGTCCGGGGATCCGGCCGACCGGGATCGTGGCCGTCGGCTCCTCCGATTTCGACCTGCTGGCGTCATCGTTGCAGGCTGTTTTCCCACGCTTCGACGAGGGCAGATGCACCGCAGACGGAGGGATGCATGCAATACGCGAGACTGGGCGACACGGGTCTGAAGGTCTCCTCTCTATGCATGGGAGCCATGACGTTCGGCTCCGGATTCTACGGAATCGGGGAGGTGGACCGGGACGGCGCCCGCGAGCTGGTCCAGCGCTGCCTCGACGCCGGGGTCAACTTCTTCGACACCGCCGACGTCTACTCCCGGGGCGAGTCCGAGGAGCTTCTCGGCCGGGCCTTCGACGACCTCGGCGTGGCCCGGGACGACATCGTCATCGCCACCAAGGTTCGGGGCGCCATGAGCGACGCGGCGGCCGAGGGCACGGGAGACGTGAACAACGCCGGCCTGTCCCGGAAGCACGTGATCGCCGGGTGCGAGGCGAGCCTGCGGCGACTTGGGACCGACCACATCGACCTGTATCAGATCCATGGGGTCGATCGCTCCACTCCGCTGGACGAGACGATGCGGGCGCTCGACGATCTCGTCCGTGCCGGCAAGGTCCGGTACGTGGGCTGTTCCAACCTCGCCGTGCGCCACATCCTGCGGGCCAACGACATCGCGACGCTGGGCGGGTGGAGTCCCTTCGTGTCACTCCAGGCGTACTACAGCCTCGTCTGCCGCGACCTGGAGCACGAGTTGCTGCCGCTCTGCAGGGAGGAGGGCATCGGTGTGACGGTGTGGAGCCCGCTGGCCGGGGGATTCCTGACGGGCAAGTTCCGGCGCGCGGACGAGAAGGGCCCGGCGGGCTCCCGCCGGAGCGGCTTCGACTTCCCCCCGCTGGACAAGGAGCAGGGCTACGACGTGGTGGAGCTTCTCGAGGAGCTGGCCGAGGCCAAGGGCGCCACGATCCCCCAGCTTGCCCTCGCCTGGCTCCTCCAGCGGGACGGCGTCTCGTCCGTGATCATCGGGGCCAAGCGGGTGGAGCAGCTCGAGGACGACCTCGGCGCGGTGGACGTCTCGTTCACGTCCGACGAGCTCGAGCGGATCGACGACCTCACGGCACCGGACGCCCTGTACCCCCAGTGGATGATCGAGCGGCAGAACGCGAGCTAGGAGCGGGCGTCAGCGTCCGTGACCGTCGTCCCGGAGCCGCACGCCCCTGCGGAAGAGCTCGTCGACGCGCGAGCTCTCGCGGAACTCGGCCAGGACCCGCCGGCCGAGGGGCAGCTCCTGGATCGTGTAGCCCAGGAGGGCCGCCATCACCCGGCCCTCCTCGGTGTCGGTCTCCCGGAAGCGGTCCCGGAACGCCTGCAGCACGTCCTCGAAGTCCGGCTGCTCCCACTCGTCCAGGGTCGCGTCGAGCTCTAGGAAGTCCGCGAGGACCGCCTGGAACGAGGGGGATGGCGGCCGGTGCCAGAACGAGACGTCCTCGCCGAGGGACTCCACCGGCTCGGGGAGGTAGACCGCCGCCCCCCGGGGGACGCGTCGCACCAGGGCGGGGTTGAACCGGCTCACCACGGACTTCGTGAGTCCGCTGGCGCGGATCACCTCGTCGAAGGACGTGTTCCGCGGCACCCGCATGGCGTGGATGGTCTCCTGCTCCGTGGACTCCAGGATCCGCGCCACCGTGGCCGTGTTGCCGAAGACCATCTCGGTGTAGTGGTACGAGCGCGGCCCGTAGGTGCCCACCACCGGCCGGAAGGTGCGCGGTGACAGGGCTCTCAGGTCCCGGGCGAGGTCGGCGCCGACCAGGTACCGCTCGGCCACCGAGCCGGCTCCCAGCCGGCCCCCGTTGATGATCGTGCGCCCCACGTTCGCGCCCCCGGCGTGATGGTGGGAGAGGGCGGGGAGGAACGATCCATACATGGTGGCCAGGATCGCGAGATGGGCGGCGCAGAAGGCGGCCTGGGTCGTCTGGTTCTCCACCTCGATCGGGTAGGGCATGAGCCCTTCGAGCCTGCTCCAGTTCCGTGGCAGCCACTGACAGAGCCCGATGGCGCGGGCCTCCGACTTGATGTCGCCGCTGAGCCCCGACTCCACCACGGCCTGGGCCAGGCCGATCTCGGCGGGAACGCCGAAGCGCTCGTAGATCCTGCCCCACTCCTCGAGGAAGCCTCCGTAGCGCTCGATGTTGGGCAGGAGGAAGTCGCCCCGTGTGGGGTTGTGGACGACCTCGCCCACCACGGGCTCCAGGAGCTCGGCCACCCGGTCCCGGCGGTCCCCGAGCCGGGAGGGAAGGGGATGCCCCGCGAGCGCCCGGGCGAGCCCCGGCTCGGCCCAGTCGCCGTTCAGGTTCCAGTCGTCCCCGACGGGGAACGTCACCAGGAGGTGGCCATCGCCCGCGCTCCCGAACACGACGCTGCCGTCCGGGACGCGGAAGACGTGCTCCCAGAAGGCGTAGCCCGGCCGGAACCGGCGCAGGAGCGCCAGGTCCTCCTCCAGCCGAGCCCGGACCAGGCTCTCGACCCGATCGGCGTCGCCGGAGGCGGCCGTCCCGTCGACCCGGTCGGCGAGCTGACCGGCGAGCGGGCCCCCCGGGGCGAAGGTCCCCGGGATGAAGACGAGGACCGCGAGGAGGAGACGGGCGGCGATCGACATCGGGACTCGGTCGGGGTGGAGAGGTCACCGGCGGCGGGCCGGTGGGGAACAGCCGTTTCCCTACCTCAACTCTACGGAGGCTGGCGCGGCGGGAACAAGGACGACGTTGACGTACGCGTGGCGCCCTCCCGGGCCTCGACCTTCCCTTGCGGCGTCCGAGGAGGAACGAGTAGTTGAGCGCATGACGTCGACGCGTGGCGGGAGCAGCCGCTGGGTGAGCACCCGGAGCCCCTCCGGCCGGGGCGCGTCCTTCGTGGAGGCGCTCTTCCGGGGGCTGGCTCCGGACGGGGGGCTCTACGTCCCGCGGGGGCTCGAGCCCATGGACGCGGGCGAGGCGCTCTCGCGCTCGAGGTCGTTCGGAGACCTCGCCGGACGCGTGGCCCGCCACCTCCTCGGAGACGAGGTCCCGGCGGCGGTGGTGGAGGCCACCGTGGAGGAGGCGCTCGACTTCCCGCTTCCGCTGGTCGATCCCTCCGGGTCGGCCCCAGCGTCCCGGGACGGCCGGGCGGGGTCGCCCGGAGCCGGCGCGACGGGCGCAGGCGTCCGGATCCTCGAGCTCTTCCATGGCCCGTCCCTCGCGTTCAAGGACTTCGGGGCGCGCTTCATGGCCGCCCTCATGGAACGCGTGGACCCCGACCCCGACCCGGTGCGGCCCCGCACGGTGCTGGTAGCGACCTCCGGCGACACCGGGGGGGCCGTGGCCGGGGCGTTCCACGGGCGGGAGGGCTTCCGGGTGGTGGTCCTCTTTCCCCGGGACGGGGTCTCCGGCGTTCAGCGTCGTCTCTTCACGACGCTGGGCGGGAACGTCACGGCCGTGGCCGTGCGGGGGGACTTCGACGACTGCCAGCGCATGGTCAAGGAGGCGTTCCGGGTCCACGGCGCCGAGGGGCGCTACGGCGAGGCGGGCGTCGGCGGACCCCTGCGCCTGACCTCGGCGAACTCGATCAACGCGGGGCGGCTGCTGCCCCAGAGCTTCTACTACGCCGAGGCCGTCCGGCTGCTGGAGGAGGTCCGTCGAGGCGACACCAGGCGCGGCGCCGTCTTCTCGGTCCCGTCGGGCAACCTCGGGAATCTGACCGCGGGCATGCTGGCTCGCCGTCTGGGCTTCCCGGTCCGGGGACTGGTGGCGGCGACCAACGCGAACGACGCCTTCCGGCGGTGGCTCGAGGCGGGGGACGAGAGCCCCCGACCGGCCGTGCGGACGGTCTCCAACGCCATGGACGTGGCCCGGCCCTCCAACCTGGAGCGCATCCGTTGGCTCGTCTCCGGCGACCGCGGGGCGCTGAAGGAGGAGATGACCTCGTACAGCTTCGACGACGAGGCCACGCTGGCCTGTATGGCCCGGGTCGAGGAGGCCACGGGGTACCTCCTGGATCCCCACGGCGCCGTGGCGTTCCTGGGAGCCGAGGCGTGGCGGCGGGACGGAAGGGGCGACGATCCCACGGAAGTGGTGGCCCTGGCGACGGCCCATCCGGCGAAGTTCCCCGACGTCGTGGGGCGCGCGGTGGGCAGGGATCCCATGGTCCCCGCCCGTCTGCGACGGGCGATGGCCGGCGAGGAGCGGAGCGTGGAGGTGGAGCCGACGGTGGAGGCGCTGGTCGAGGTCCTCGAGGACGTGCGAGGAGGCGGGGGATGAGCGCGGGCCGCGAGCTGCTCGGGGGCGCCGTCCGGGTGCCGGGCTCCACGTCCAACCTCGGGGCGGGCTTCGACTGCCTCGGACTCGCCGTCGATCGGTTCCTGACCGCCCGCTTCCGCCCCGACCCCCACGCCCCCGCCGCCCCCGTCCTCCGGAGGGAGGGAACGCTGGCGGAGCTGGGAGAGGGCCCGGACGAGGACCTGCTGGTCCGATCGTTCGCGGCTGCCCTGGGCGGCCCTCCCCGGGGTCTGCTCACCGTGTCCTCCGACATCCCCGTGGGGAAGGGCCTGGGATCCTCGGCGGCGGCCCTCGTGGCGGGCTCGGCCCTGGCCGACGTCGTGAGGGGACGGGACGTGGACGCCGGAGCGGCGTTCGCGGCGGCGTGCGGCGTCGAGGGACACGGGGACAACGCGGCCCCGTCGTCCTTCGGGGGCCTCGTCGCCGTCGTGGACGGGGCCGACGGCCTCCGCGCGCTCCGGCTGGAGCTCCACCCGGGCGTCGGGTTCGCCTTCGTGGCGCCAGAGGCGCCGCTCGCGACACGGCGCTCCCGGGAGGTCCTTCCCTCGTCGGTGCCCCACGCCCTGGCGGTGCACGCGGTCCGCCGGGTGGTGGCGCTCGTTCGAGGGTTGGCCACCGCGGACCCGGAGCTGTTGCGGGAAGGGCTCGCCGACGAGCTGCACGCACCCCATCGGCTTCCCCTGATCCCGGGGGCCTCCCGGGCGCTGGAGGCGGCCGTGGAGGCCGGAGCGTGGGGTGGGACGCTCTCGGGGGCGGGGTCGGGGCTGCTTCTGCTGGGGCCAGCGGCGAGCCTTCCGGGAGCGGCGGCGGCGGCGGGAGAGGCTCTGCGGGGGCCCGTCGAGGCCCGGATGCTCCGGGTCGTCGGGGAGGGCGTGTCGGTCCTCGAGGCCCCTTGAAACTCCGCTGCGACGCTCCCCGTACGACACTATGTAGAAAACTGGATTGGTCCCGAGTGGAGGCGCGATGTCCGGAGTGCGGATGACCCAGGTGACGGCCCTGGTGCTCAGGGCGGTGGCGGCCGGCCTCCGGTACGGCTTCGACATCATGGAGGCGTGCGACCTTCCCAGCGGCACCGTCTACCCGGCGCTCCGGAGACTGGAGCGGGCGGGACTGCTGAAGTCGAGGTGGGAGGACGAGGACGAGGCGCACGCCGAGGGGCGTCCCGCCCGTCGGACGTACGAGCTCACGCGGTCCGGCACCGCGGCGCTCCCCCGGGCCGACCGGAAGCTCGCCGAGGTGCGACGCCTCCTCGGCGAGTTCCCGCCTGCACCCACCGGCGAGGCGTGATGGACTCCGGATACCTCCCGCGCCTGTGGCTCTCGCTCGTCGCGTTCGTCGTGCCGGCCGACCGACGGCGGGAGTGGCGGCGGGAGTGGCGCGCGGAGCTGGCGGCGCGGCGGGGCGGGATGGCGGAGGCGTGGGGCGCGCTGCCCGACGCCTGGTACCTCAGAACGGAAGGGTGGACGATGGATGCGATGTGGCGTGACGTTCGGACGGCGGTACGGAGCTTGGTGAGGAGGCCTCTGTTCACGGCCATCGCCGGACTCACCCTGGCGGTCGGCATCGGGGCGAACACCGCGATCTTCAGCGTCGTCGACGGGGTCCTGATCGACCCCTTGCCGTTCCCGGAGTCGGATCGACTGGTCAGCTACAACTTCGAGGCCCCGGGTCTCGGCGTGGACGTGCCCGTCATCCCGCACTCCGAGGGCACCTATCTCCACTACCTGGGAAGCACCCGAGCGCTGGACGCGTTCGCCGTCTACACCGACGACAACGTCAATCTCATCACCGAAGGCACGCCCCGACGGTTGGCGGCCAGTCGGGCCACCGCCCGGTACTTCGACGCCCTGGGCGTGCGTCCGCTGCTGGGGCGGACGTTCGCGGAGGGCGAGGACCGCCCGGGTGCCGAGCCCGTCGCGATCCTGGGTCACGCGCTCTGGCAGCAGACGTTCGGGGGCGATCCCGAGGTGGTGGGCAGGGTCGTGGAGATGGACGGAGTGCAGCGACGCATCGTCGGCGTCATGCCGACCGACGCGGCCCTCGGGGAAGAGGAGCTCTGGATCCCCCTCGAGATCGACGACGCGGATCCCGATCTCGGGTCGCTGAGCTTCGTGGGCATCGGTCGCCTGGCGCCGGGCGTCAGCGTCGAGGCGGCCAACACCGAGATGCAGGACCTCCTGCTGCGCTTCTCCGAGGCCAATCCGGACGAGCTCGGTCCGGAGATCCTCGAACAGAGCGGGCTGGGCGCGGACGTGAGGCCGCTCAAGGAGCTGTTCGTCCAGGACGTTCGCCAGGTGCTGTGGGTCCTGCTGGGGACGGTGGGCTTCGTCCTGCTCATCGCGTGCGCGAACGTCGCCAACCTGTTCCTGGTGCGGGCCGAGTCGAGGCAACGGGAGCTGGCCGTCCGCAAGGCCATGGGCGCGCGGCGTGGGGACGTGGTCCGCCAGTACCTCGCCGAGGCGCTCCTCCTGTCGCTGGCGAGCGGGGCCGTCGGCCTCGTGCTGGCGGCCTTCGGTGTGCGGGGCCTGCTGAGGCTCGCGCCGGCGGAGCTCCCCGGGGTGCTGTCGATCGGGCTGGACGGGAGCGTGATCGCCTTCACGGCCGGGATCTCCTTGGCGTGCGGCGTCCTGTTCGGTGTGCTGCCGGCCTTCGGCCGCGGCGGGCGGGATCTCTCGCAGGTGCTGAAGGAGGGAGGCCGCGCGTCCACGGCGGGCCGGGAGCGGCACCGTGCCCGCAGCGGCCTCGTCGTCGCGCAGGTGGCGCTGGCGCTCGTGCTCCTGGTGGGCTCCGGCCTGATGCTGAGGAGCTTCGTCGCGCTACGGAACGTGGATCCCGGGTTCGAGGCGCGCGGGCTCCTCACGTTCCGGGTCACGCTCCCCCGGGCGGAGTATCCGGAGGGCGCCCGCACGCTCGACTTCTACCGGCGTCTGACGGATCGCCTGGCCGGAATGCCCGGCGTGGCGGAGGTGGGCATGATCAACGGTCTGCCCCTGGCCGGGCAGAGGAGCGCCGGGCCGATGGAGCCCGAGGACCGGCCGTTCGACGAGGGCGAGCTGGGTCCCATCGTCGAGCGCCGCTCCGTCACGCCCGGGTATCTCGAAGCCATGCGCATCCGGACGGTCGACGGCCGGACGCTCGAGTGGAGCGACCAGGCCGACGGGGTCCGGGGTGTGGTGATCAGCCGCACGCTGGCCTCCACGTTCTGGCCCGGCGAGACCGCGGTCGGACGCCGCATCCGGAGCCAGGGCGCCGAAGACGGCTGGGAGGTCGTCGGGGTGGCGGAGGACGTGCGGTTCGACGACGTGGCCGAGGAGGCTCCAGCGCTGGTGTACCTGCCCGTCTTGGGGGGGACGACGGAAGAGCCCGGCGGCACGTGGGGCATGGACGTGGTGATCCGCGTGGCGGGCGATCCGCTCGGCGCCGTCTCGGGCGCCCGGGAGGCGCTGGCCGAGGTGGACCCGAGGCTGCCGATGATCAACCCACGCACCGTGGAGCGCGTCGTCCACGACTCCATGGCGTCCACGTCGTTCACCGTGCTCCTCCTCGGGATCGCAGCCGGCATCGCGGTCCTCCTCGGAACGGTGGGACTCTACGGGGTGGTCTCGTACGTCGTGAGCCGGAGGAGGCAGGAGATCGGCGTGCGGATGGCCCTCGGCGCGCCGGCCGCCACCGTCCTCGGCGCGGTCGTGCGGCAGGGGATGGTGCTCACGGGGATGGGCGTGGTCCTCGGCCTCCTGGCCGCGTGGGGCGTGAGCCGGGTGCTCGCGTCGCTGCTGTACGGCGTCACGGCGACCGACCCGCTCACCTTCGCGGGCACGGCCGTGATCCTGGTTCTCGTCTCCCTGGCGGCCACGTGGATTCCGGCACGGCGCGCCGCAGGGGTCGACCCGGTCCTCGCCCTGAAGGCCGAGTGACACACGGGGGGGCGCCCGACTCCCGGTCGGCGCGCCTCCCGCCCCGGCGGGCCCGTTGATCGTCTGGACAAACGGTGTACATATTTCGGCCATCCCGGAGCATCGGCCCGCGTAGATCGGCCGTCATTGGACATCGATAGGACATCGGTATGACCGAGAGCGTTCCCGCTCCCTCCAGGTGCGAGGTCCTCGTGGTCGGTGGGGGCCTGGCGGGCCTCTCCTGCGCCCTCCTCCTCGAGCGGCGTGGCGTGAACGTCCACGTGCTGGAAGCCTCGGACGACGTGGGCGGCCGCGTCCGCACCGACGAGGTCGACGGATTCGTCCTCGACCGCGGCTTCCAGGTGCTGCTCACGGCGTACGAGGAGGTGCGGTCGCAGGTGGACCTGCCCCGACTCGACCTGCGAGCCTTCCGCCCCGGCGCGCTGGTGTGGACGGGTGCGAGGCTCGAGACGGTGGGAGATCCGTTCAGGAACCCTGCCAGCGCCGCCTCGACGCTGGCGGCCCGGGTCGGTTCCCTCGGCGACAAGATGAAGGTGGGCCTCCTGCGGCGAAGGCTCCTCGCGGGGTCGGCCGCGGCCTGCTTCCAGGGTCCCGAGCGCTCCACCCTGGAAGAGCTCGAGAGCCTCGGGTTCTCGAAGGCGTTCATCGACACGTTCTTCCGGCCCTTTCTCGGCGGCGTCTTCCTCGAGCGGGGTCTGCAGACGTCGTCGAGCCTGTTCCGGTACTACCTCCGGTGCTTCGCGGCCGGCGACGCGTCGATACCCGCCCGGGGAATGCAGCGTCTGCCCGAGCTGCTGGCGGCCCCGCTCGAGGAGCGGATCTCGCTCGGTGCCCGGGCCGTCGCCGTCTCGCCCACCGGCGCGACCCTCGCCGACGGCGGGGTCGTGGAGGCCGACCAGGTGGTCGTGGCGGTGGACGGCGCCGCGGCCGCGAGCCTGCTCGACGAGCCCGCGCCCCGGTTCAAGGCGACCGTGACCTCGTACTTCGCCTCGGACCGACCACCGGTGGACGCCCCGCTCCTGATCCTCGACGGAGAGGGCACCGGTCCCGCCAATCACGTGGCCGTCATGAGCAACGTCTCCGGGGCGTACGCCCCCACGGGCGCGAGCCTGGTGTCGGTGTCCGGGGTCGACGCAGCGGCCGGTGACGCCGACGTCTTCCGACGGGAGGTGCCCGGCCAGCTCCGTCGCTGGTTCGGGGCGTCGGTCGAGGGCTGGACCCACCTGCGCACGTACCGGATCCCCCAGGCGATCCCCCGGCATCCGCCGGGCAGCGTGGCGCTGGATCGGGTGTCGGTTCGACGCTCCGACGGCCTGGTGCTGGCGGGTGACTACACGACGTTCGGGTCGATCCAGGGGGCGCTCCTCTCGGGGCGACGGGCGGCCGAGGTGGTGCTGGAGGGGCGCTGACTGCTCGCGGGGCGGGTCCCGGTCCTGGACCACCCCCACCGCCGAGGGTGTAATCCGGGTGTAGTCGGCTTCCGGAGGCCGGGCGCACCGGACCGGGACGCCGTGCCGGCCCGGCCGGGCCTCCTCTCCACGAAACGTCTCATGCGACATCGTCCACGCCGCCCGAGCTTCCCCCCGCGTCTGGCCGTCGCGGGGGTCGTCGGCCTTCTCTCCGTGCCCGGTGTCGGGCGGGCGCAGTCGCCCTCCGCGGCCCCGGCGGACTCGGCCACCCTCGTCGAGGAGGCGCGGGAGCGACAGCGTGCCTTCGAGGCGTTCCGCCAGAGCCGCATTCCGGTCGAGCGCTCCGAGTCGGGTGCGACCTGCGATCAGTCCATCGGACGGATCTGCATCTGGTTCGGCGGCGAGGACGAGGAGCGATTTCCCCCCGAGCCGCCGGAGACCGAGCAGGCCCGCAAGGGCCTGATCGGCGTCCTCCTCGAAACACGGGAGCAGGTGGACGACGCCTGGGTGCTGGGACAGCTCGTCCACTACCTGGTGGAGCAGGGTGACTTCAGGTACGCCGAGCGTGTGGGGCTGGAGTGCGGGATCCCGCAGGCCTGGTGGTGCTCGGCGCTCCTGGGGTACGGGCGACACGTGAGGGGAGAGTTCGTCGGGGCGGAGGCGGCCTTCCGCGACGCGCTGGCGTCCATGCCGCCGGGCGAGCGCCGGTGGTGGACGACCCCGCGCTACATCCTCACGCCGGAGGCGGTCGAGGCGTGGGAGCGCCTGGAACCCGACGAGCGGGAACGGACGTGGGAGCTGTTCTGGCGTCTCTCGGACCCCCTGTTCCTGGTGGAGGGAAACGACCGCCTGACCGACCAGATGGCGCGACGGGTCGAGGTCTTGAACCACCGGGACGCGGGGCATCCCCAGGGGATGGAGTGGGACGTGGACATGGAGGAGACGCTCCTGCGGTACGGGAGGATCATGGGGTGGAGCCGGACCCACAATCCCCGGATGAGCCCACCCGGCCACTTCAGCGTCAACGATACCCGCCGCGTGATCGGGCACCACGACCCTGCCAGCCGTGGATACCTCTTTCCGGAGGAGTTCCTGGAGGCGCCGGCGGACATTCCTCCCGAGAGCTGGATCACCGCACCCCGCGTATCGAGGACGTGGTACGCACCGCCCTACGCCCCGGACTTCCGGGGGTTGGAGACGCAGGTGGGGCGCTTCCGCAGGGGAGACGAGATGCTCGTCGTGGGGGCGTACCGGCCGGCCGCGGGGGTGTCGGCCGCTGGGGTGGCCGGGGTCCCGGGGGCGGTCAATCCGTTCGAGCGGGTCGAGGGACCGGTCGACGCGGCCCTCTTCCTGATGCCGGAGAACGGGGGAGAGCCCTTCGTGGTCTCGGGTGACGAGCCCCAGGGTGTCTTCACGTTGCGGGCACCTCCTGGACGCTACGTGAGCAGCCTGGAGGTGTTCGACCCTCCAGGGAAGCGTGCCTGGAGGGCGCGGCAAGGGGTGAAGCAGACGCCGCTGGTGCCGGGGCTGATCGGTGTGTCCGACCTCCTGATCCTCGACCGGGACGCACCCTTCCCCGAGAGCCTGGAGGAAGCGATCCCCCACGTCCGTCCTGGCGTCCGGGTCCGGCAGGGCGAGCGCTTCACCGTCGTCTGGGAGGTCTACGGCCTCGGCGTCGCGGAGCCGGTCGAGGTGACCGTCGGGTTCACCCGGGGACGTCCGGGCTTCCTGTCCCGCGTCGGCGAGTTCCTGGGGATCCTCGAGCCGGACCGTCCCGTCGAGATCACCTTCACCGAGACCGATCCGGACGCCGTACAGTCCGCGTTCCGGGCCATCGAGTTCGAGCTTCCCGAGGTGGATCCCGGGGAATACACCCTCCACCTCAGGCTGGAACTCCGCGGCCGCGAGCCCGTGATCACCAGCCGCCCCATCGTCGTCGAGGAAGGGGTGCGGCGCTAGACTCCGTCGGGGCCTCGCGACCGGACCCGGTGAACCGGACGGGCTCGCGGGGGTCGGCCATCCGGGAGCCTCAGAACTTCAGGGCCCCCCGGATGGCCGCCCACTTGGCGTCCCCGTCGATCCGCACGTCGCCGACGACCTCGAGGGGACCGAGGCCGAGACCGACCTCCGGGAAGATCCCGATGCCGTCGTCGCCGTCGCCGAAGAAGTAGGCGGCGTTCGCGCCCACCCAGAGGAGCCCGAGACCGAGCCGGGCTCCGACCCCGGTGTGGAAGATGTCGGCGCCCTCTCCGGAGACCGTCTCGCCTGCCACCGTCGCGTCCTCGCCGGGAAAGTGGCTCCACCCGGCTTGCACGTGGATGTCGGCCAGCACCAGGGACAGGCCCGCCTGTCCCCGGATGGTGTAGCCGGTCCCGGCGAAGTCTCCGAAGTCCCCCAGCGGCACCGCGAGGCCTGCGCCGAGCGAGGTGGAGGCCTGGGCGGACGCCCCTCCGGGGTGGAGGGCCGCGCACGCGAGGAGCAGGGCGAGGGTGAGGCTGGAGGTCGTACGCACGTACGTCTCCCTGTCGAAGGGCGATGTCGGTCCGGGAGCGGAAGCCACCGGGGACGGGACGCGAGCCATGAAGGTAAGACGTCGGGGGCGTTCCCGTCAGCGGGAAGGTCGACCCCCCGGCTTCCACTCGGGAGTGTCTCCGGCGGCGAGGGCCCTCACCATGTCCAGGGCGGCTCCGACCAGGGCGTCCATGTGGGCGAAGTCCACCGCTTCGACCTCGTCGGCGGGGGTGTGGTAGTCCCGGTGTAGCCCGTACGAAGACAGCGTGTGGGCCGGAATGCCCGCCATGGCGAAGGGCAGGTTGTCGCTGCGGAAGAAGAAGTTCTGGTCGGGCCGCGGGTCGGGGACGATGGGGCTCCCGGTGGCCGCCAGGAGGTCGCCCATGGTCGAGCGCTCGTACCCCGTGAGCCACCCCCGGCCCGGGCCGCCGGCGAGGGAGTCGGGCCGGCCGATCATCTCGATCTGGAGGTCGGCCACGATCGACCCCGCGGGCACCGTGGGGTGGTCGAGGAACCACCGCGGGCCCAGAAGGCCCATCTCCTCGGCCGAGAAGAGGCCTATCAGGACGGTCCGTCCGGGGCCCCCGCCCGGTTCCCTCGCCAGCGCCCTGGCGATCTCGAGGACGGCCACCGTCCCGCTGCCGTCGTCGTCGGCCCCGTTGTAGACGGAATCGCCGTCCACCGGCCGCCCGAGCCCCACGTGGTCGTAGTGGGCGCCCACGATCACCACCTCGTCCGCCAGGGCCGGATCCACGCCGGGGATCCGGCCGAGGACGTTCCAGGCGGTCGCCCTGCGCTCCGGCGGGAAGGTGTCGGGGTCGAGCCCGGGGCCCGGAAGGGTCCATCGCCCCCGACCGCCCCCGCGCCGCGTGCGCACGAGCGGGACCGCCTGGAGGTACCCGTCCTCTCCCGCGGGCTCGACGCCGTACCGCTCCAGCTCCCGGACCAGGAAGTCCCGGGCCCGCCGCTCGCCCGGCGTGCCCGCCCGCCTGCCCTCCATGGAGTCGGCGGCCAGGACGCCCAGGGCACGGAACAGCCGGACGTCGCGAGGCACGTCGGCGTCGGCGAGGGACGAGTCGCTGCCGGTCCGGCCGGGGCTCCCGCATCCCCAGGCGACGAGGGGAAGGACGAGGGCCGCGAGGAGCGTGGTCCGGCCGGGAAGGAGCATGGGGTCTCCGCGTCGAAGGATCGGCCCGGCACTCTGGGGCTTGGGAGAGGGAGGGCGCAAGGCCGTGGGGGCCTCGTCCAGCCCGGGGGCGAGGTCACCGCCCCGTTCGGTCGATCGGGATGTCAGAAATGCGTGGGGGGGCCGCGTTGTACCACCGAGAGGGAGGTGACGACGGTCTCGGACGGAGAGGACGATGAGGACGATGAGCAGCCATGTCGAGAGGGACGTGAATCGGGGGAAGGGGATGTGGGTCGCTGCGTTCTGGCTCGCGGCGGTGGCGGCGGTGGCCGGTCCGCCGGGTCGGGCGGCGGCCCAGTCGATCTCGGTCGGCGTGCGCGGCGGGATCAACCGGGCGACCGTGGCCTGGTCCGAGACACCGCTGGGGTCGGAGCTGGAGGAGCTGGAGCGACGGGACGCCTTCACCGGGGGCGCCTGGGTGGCGGTCCCCGTGGCGGGGCGGCTCGGCGTCCGGGCCGAGCTGCTCTGGGCCGGCAAGGGCTTCGTGGAGCGGGACGCCGAAGGCGCGACGACGCTGGAGGTGAGCTACGTGGAGGTACCGATGCTCCTGACCCTGGCCGTGCCGGTCGGGTCCGGACGGCTCGTGCCCGAGCTGTTCGCGGGCCCGTGGGTGGGGCACGAGACCGGCTGCGACGTGGCCTTCGAGCTCGAAGCGACGGTAGGCTCGTTCGCCTGCGACGAGATCCCGGACGAGCCGATCCTCCGTCAGAAGACCGACTGGGGCTACGCGATCGGGGGCGCCCTGGCGCTGCGGGGAGCTGGCCCGATCCAGGGTCTCCTCGACGTACGCTATACCGCGGGCATCCGAAACATCGACGCGTCGCCTTCCGTCGATAACCTCGACATCCGACACAGGGGTGTGTCGGTGATGCTCGGGCTCGGAGTCGAGGTGGGTCGTTGATGCCCAGGACCGCGCGCGGGGAGGTTGCGCGGGCCGGGGGCGCCCTGCTGGTGGCCGCGGCGCTCTCGTGGGGGTGCGGGGAAGGGCCCGTCGCCGCGCCCTCGCCGGGGACCGTCGACCTGGCGGCACCGTGGGCGACGGCCGCCCCCGGGGCCGTGGACATGGACGAGGCCGCCCTCTCGGGCGCGGCCGACGATGCTGCGGCGATCGGGCGACTTCGGAGCCTCCTGGTGGCCCGCCGCGGCAAGCTGGTGCTGGAGAGATACTATGGCGGCGCCGACCGGGAGAGTCCGGCCGACGTGCGCTCGGTCACGAAGAGCGTGGTCTCGACCCTGGTGGGCATCGCCCTGGAGCGCGGAGAGCTGGTGGGCCTGGACCAGCCGGTGGCCAACGTCCTCGACGGGGCGGGGATCGTCCTGACCGGCCGGCAGCGCGACATCACGCTCCGTCACCTCCTGTCCATGACGGCGGGGTTCGAATGGGACGAGTCGGGCGCCAGCGGCAACGACACCATGCTCTACAACGAGTGGGTTCTCTCGGGCGACCCGGTCGGCTTCCTGCTGGAGCGCCCCCTGGCCGACCCACCCGGCACGCGGTTCGAGTACAATTCGGCGGCCGTCCACCTGCTGGGCGTGGTCCTCGAGGAGGCGACCGGCTCGACGTTGCCCGCCTACGCGGACCGTGTCCTGTTCGGCCCCCTGGGGATCGGGGATGCGCGGTGGGAGCCCCTCGGCGGAGGGCGGGTCAACGGGGGCTCGGGCCTCGATCTGCGACCCCGGGATCTGGCCCGCTTCGGGCAGCTCATGCTCCAGGACGGATGGTCGGGCGAGCACTCGGTGGTCCCCGCGCCCTGGGTCCGGGAGGCCACCACGCGACGGTTCGAGTGGACCGTGGCCGCCGGACCGCTCGCTTCCCTCAGCTACGGGTACCTCTGGTGGGTCGACACGGAGCGGGACGCCTTCCTTGCGTGGGGCTTCGGGGGTCAGTTCATCTACGTGAGCCCCGCGCTCGAGGTGGTCGTCGTCGCGACCACCGAGTGGCGGCGGAGCGGGGAGGTGGGAGGTCCCGAGGTCCTGGCGGAGGAGGTGCTGGGGGTGATCGTGAACGGCGTGCTGGCGTCCGCGCGATGAGAACCTCCCTCGTGGTCGGGGCCTCGGTGCTGGCGCTTCTCTTCGGGGCGGTGGTCGGCGCGGCGCAGGAAGAGGGAGGGGACCCCCGGGTCGCCGGGATCCACGGACGCGTCCTCGACGCCCGGTCCGGAGGCCCCGTCGCCGACGCCACGGTGTCCCTGGAGTCGAACCCGGCCGGCCTCGTCCCCGACAGGGCCGCCGGGGCCGGCGCCTTCCTGGGGACCGCCGTTCGCGTGACGACCGACGACCTGGGACGCTACCGCTTCCGGGCCCTCGACCGGGGCACCTACCGGCTGCGGGTGGTCCGCATCGGGTACCGCCCGGCCACGCTGGACATCCGCTACGACGGCCCGGCCGACCCCAGCGTGTCCGTCGCCCTGGAGGTCGAGCCCGTTCGCCTCGAACCTCTCGAGGTGGTGACGACGCTCCCGGCGACCCGGGTGGGTTTCGTCCCGCGAAGGGGGCGGGAATCCGGCTCCCGGCGGGTGGACGCCGAGCGGCTCCGGCAGGAGCGCTTCCTCTCCACCGACGCCCGGCAGCTCACGCGAGAGGATCTCGTGGAGGCGGCGACGCTGGGCGAGACCGACCTGCTGCGGGCGCTCCGGCGGTTGCCCGGGGTGAACGCCGCCCACGACTGGTCCGCCGAGCCCTGGACGCGGGGCGCCCGCTGGGACGAGACCCTCGTGTACTACGACGGGCTGCCGCTCTACGGCGCGCTCCACGGCGGCGGTCTGTTCACGGCCGTCAGCCCGGACCTCGTGGGTGGGGTGACGTTCCATCCGGGCGTGCGCCCCCCCGGGGCCGGTGAGGCGTCGGCCGGCGTGGTCGAGCTGACGAGCCGGTCGGCCCACGGGCCCCCGGAGCTGACCGCCACGGCCCAGGCCTCGCTCCTCAGCGCCCGACTCTCCGTCGACCGTCCCCTGGGTGGCGGGAGCGGGCTCACGTTCTCGGGTCGTCGGACGTACGTCGACGCGCTGACCCGGAACGAACCTCTGGCGGAGGACCGCATCCCGCACCGCTTCGGGGATCTCGGAGGGCGCTGGGACCAGGAGCTCGGGAGCGGTGTTCGCCTGGAGCTCGCCGGGCTGCACACGTCCGACCGGGTGGCCGGCGACCTGCCGCACGAGCTGAAGGGGACGCGGGCGCGTTGGGGCAACGACCTGCTCCGGGGCACCCTCGAGCTGCGACGGTGGGGGCTCCGGATGCGGCTCACCGAAGGGTCCGCCGACTTCGATGCCGAGGTCGAGCGGGCCCCCGTCGACCCGGACCGTTCCGACCTCACCGACGCCTCGTCCGGATCGCCTACGCGCAACCGCATCGAGTCGGACGCCACGTCCTTCTCCGTGATGCCTCTCTCAGCCGGGGGAGGTCTCCCGGGATGGGAGGCGGGGATCCGGGTCGGCAGGACCGGCGTCGACTACGACGGACCGGCGCCGTGGCCGTTCCCCGGCTCGGCGGACGGGGGGGCGCTGGAGCTGCGGCGAGAGGCGGATCTCACCACGCTGTGGGGGCGCCTCCGGCGCGCGGTCGGTCACGACCTCGAGATCTCGACCGGCCTCCGCCTCGAGTCCCGTAGCGGGCCGGACGGAGAGGACGGGTCGCTCCGCCTGTCGCCCCGGCTGGCGGCGCGGTGGAGCCCCCTGCCGGCGCTCCAGTTCGGAGCAGCGGTCGGTCGGCACGTCCAGTACGAGCAGGCCGTCGCGGCCGCCGGGTTCATCGTCGGACCCGACCTCGTGCCCACCCATCTCTGGCTGCCGTCGGGCTCCGGGGTCCCGGCGCTCCGGTCGGACGTGGTGACGGTGGGTGCCGAGATGTGGCTGTCGGACGGGTGGCTCGCCACCGTGAACGCCTTCGGCCGATGGTCCGCCGGGCACCTCACGCCCGCGCCCGACGGCGGCTTCGTTCGCGCCGGCCCGCCCGTGGTCGGATCGACCGTGGCGCCGGGATGGACGGTCGCCCGGGGGTCCGCCCTCGGGCTCGAGATCGGCGCCCGGCGGCTTGCCGGGCGTTGGACCGGATCGTTGGCCTATTCCCTCGTCCGCTCCCGCCGCGAGGCGGCCGGGGTGACCTGGCGGCCCGCGGGCGACCGCACCCACGCCGTCGACGCGACCCTGCTGGTGCGCGCGACCCCGTCGCTCCGGATCGGCGCGACCTTCACGGCCACGAGCCGCGCGCCGATGACCCGGTTCTTCTCCTTCGGGTGCCCGGACGACCCGTACTGCCCCGAGGGGGCGGGGGACGGCTCGCCGGAGGACGTCGCGGCCCCCGTGATCGGCTTCGCGGAGGGGGCCGGCGGCCTCGAGGGTCCGGCCTACGTGAGCCTCGACCTGCACCTGGAGAAGACCGGCCACGTGGTCGGACTGCCGTTCGGCTTCTTCGCCCAGATCCGCAACGTGCTGGACCGGGACAACCCGTCCGCATACCTGGGGTCGTACCTCCCCTGCTCCCCGGACGAAACGTGTGTCCCGAGGGACCGGTTCGAGGGAGGGATGCCACGGGTCCCGCTCATCGGCTTCTGGATCCGCCTGTGAATCGCCGGCCGGACGAGTCGCCCGACGGCCTGTACCGGGCGCACGCCCCCGCGCTCTTCCGTTTCCTCGTGCGTTTCACGGGCGACCCGGAGCTGGCGGCCGACGTCCTCCACGATACCTTCCGGACGCTGCTCGAACGGCCTCCGGCGCGTCGGGATTCGCTGCGGGGCTGGCTCTACCGGGTGGCGGTCAACCGCACCCGGGACGTCCAGCGCAAGAGGGGGCGCCGGGCCCGCCTGACCACCGAGTCGACCGCCCGCCGGACGCTCTCCGACCCGCCTCCACCCCCGGACCGCGCCATCCACGCCCTCGAGGCCCGCAGCCTGGCCCACGACGTGCTCGCCGCCCTCACGCCGCGAGACCGTACCCTCCTGCTCATGCGCGAGGAGGGCTTCACCCACCGCGAGATGGCCCAGGCGGTGGGCACCACCACCGGATCGGTAGGCACGCTCCTCGCCCGGGCGCTGGACCGGGTGTCCCGGGCCCTCGAGCGAGCACAGACCACGGAGGAAGCCCCGTGTCCATGACCCCCGATCGACGCCCGGGTGAGGCACCCGGCGACGGAACCCTCGTGCGCTACCTGGACGGCGAGGCGTCCCCGACCGAGGCGCGCGCCGTGGAGGCGGCCCTGGAGAGCGATCCGCACGTCCGGGCCTCTCTCGGGCGGCTCGAGCGTGCCTCCCGGGAGCTCCGTGGGCTGGTGGACGCCCTTCCGGTCCCCGAGCTTCCCGAGCCGCCGGAGGTCGTGGTCGCGGGGGCCGTGCCGACCCCGGCCGGTCGACGCCGCGTCCCCCTTCGCAGGGCCGCGGCGGTCGTGCTCCTGCTCGGGGGCGCGGCGGTGGCCGTCTCGCCCCTGGGGGCCGTCCTGGCCCGGCAGGTGACGGCCTGGTTCACCGGCACGGAGCCCCGGGCAGCGGTCGGGGACGTTGGGGAGGGGGTTGCGGGAGGCGCCGAGATCGGCTTCCCGGTGGCGGGGGAGGAGCTGGTGGTCGAGGTGGAGCGCCCCCAGGAGGTGGGCTTCCTGGTCCTGGAGGCTGCCCCGGGGGAGCGGGCCACGGCTCGCGCGGAGGCCGGCTCGCGCACGGAGCTCGTCGTGGGGTCGCGGGGCCTGCGGGTCCGGAACCCGTCCGGGGCCAGGGGGGACATCCGGATCGGTGTCCCGGCCTCCGTGACGTCCGTGCGGGTGCGGGTGGGTGACGGGGGTTGGAGGTTCGTGTCCGCCGCACCCGATCGGCTCCCGGTGCGGATCGGCCTCGCCGGAGGTGGATAGGTCGGACCGCTCGAGCCGT
>JASFUL010000008.1:0-29729 GCA_050050315.1 Gemmatimonadota bacterium | reverse complement strand
GGATAGCGGGGAACGGCGTCAGCGACCGACCGGGTCCGTCTCCCACGGGCTGGCGTCGTCTTCGCGCCGTTCGCGCGCCTGGTCCAGCAGCCCCTGCAGGTCCCCGTCGCCCATGGCTTCCAGGTCCGAGCCGAAGGCCGCGGGGGCGTGGTGCTCCACCTCCGGGCGCCGGAAGACGATCCGTTCGCGGAAGGCGCGGTCCCGGCGGGTGTCCAGCTCCACGCCGGGGTTGTAGGCCACCTCCCACTCGTTGCCCTCCCGGTCCGTCCAGCTCCTCGTTCTCGTCGGCTCGCTGGCCATGGTACACCTCCGATCGCCTGCGGACGCCTGCGGCTTCCGTTCCGGCCGGGTCCCGGCGGCGACGCTCGCCACCCGGGCCCTTCGCTCGGGTCCGGGAGGCTCGGCCCCGGGACGCCCGCTCACTCCGGCGGCGCGGCCCCGGCCTTCGTTGGTGGAGATCCATGCAGGTTCCGCTCCACCGGCCGTCGGCGGTGGACCCAGACCAGGGCGAATGCGATCGCGAGACCCACCACCCCGACCGGGTACGACCACCCCGGGAGGGCGGCGTCGGGCTCGATCCAGCCGAGCTCGGCGGGAACGATCCCGAGGGCGTTGTTCAGGGCGTGCCAGAGCATGGCCGGGTAGATCGACCCGCTGAGCAGCACCACCGCCGCGAGCACGGCCCCCAGGTACGCCGTGGGGACGATGCGGAAGAGCGAGACGTGGAACATCCCGAAGACAACTCCCACCGCGAGGCAGAGGGCCACCGGCTTCAGGTACCGGCGGAGGCCGTGCAGGAGGAGACCACGGAACGCGATCTCCTCGAAGATGCCGGGCATGACGCAGAGGAAGAGCACCATCTGCCAGAGGGGTAGCTCGTCCCCGACGAGGGACTCGGAGAACGCCTCGAGAACCTGGTCCGGAACCGGGAAGACATAGGCGTTCACCAGGTTGGCCAGACCGACCCCCACCACGAGGGCCGACGGGGCTCCGATGAGCACCGCCGGCCACACGGCCAGGGGGACGGGGCGCAGGGAGAGCGCTTCGCGGACGGGCAGCCGGTAGCGGCGGAGCATGAGCAGCGAGCCGCCGAAGAAGAGCACGACGAGGTTCAGGGCGAGCTGACCCCGGATGTCGAGGTCGGCTCCCACCCAGCCACTCACGACGAAGAAGACCGCCCACATCACGGCGAACCAGCGCAGCACCCGGCGGGGGAAGAGCGCCGGTCCTCCCCTCAGATCGGCCTCGTCCAGCTCGGCGCCCCCCACGAGCCTCTCCGTGGAGAGGGTCCGCTCGGTCAGGCGCGCGAGCCACCATCCGGCTGCGCCCGTGCTCGCGAAGGCCAGCAGGAGGAAGGGCCAGTCGTACTCGCCGACCATGACCTCCTTCACGGCCACCCCGACGCCGGAGATCGGCACGAGGGCAATGGCGGAGCGGAGCTCCATCCCGGGCAGGAACACCGCCAGCGACGGCGCCATCAGCGCGAGGAAGAGCGGAAAGAAGTAGATCTGGTACTCCCTGTAGCTCTTCGAGTACCCGGACAGCAGGAGAAGCGCCGAGGCCACCAGGACGACGACGGGGACGAAGAGCGTCAGGAGGAGGGCGAGATCGAGGGAGGACAGGTCGACGGCGAAATCCGCCGGCAGCTCGAACACGTCGAGGACGACGTAGACGAGCAGGTTGAGGATGTTGACCGCGGCCACCGCCAGCCCCACGACGACCACCGCCATGAGCTTGGCCTGGACCATCTCGGACCTGCTCATGGCCGTGGTCAGGAGCGTCTCCAGGGTGCCTCGCTCCTTCTCGCCGCTGATGGCGTCCGCCGCCACGATGGAGCCGCCCGTCAGCATGAGGGCCAGCAGGAAGGGCGTCAGCGCCAGGCCGAGCAGCGCGCCCCCCTCTCGCTCGGCCGACGCCGTGTTGACCGCGTCCAGCGCGGCCACCTCGTCGGGTGCCACCGGGAAGCCCCGCGCCCGGAAGAGGGAGTCCCGGCGGACGTCCCGGAGCTGCTCGAGGCGCTCCCGCAGAACCCCCGCCGCCCGCCGGCCGAAGTCGTTGGAAGTCCGGTACTCGAGGCGCACCACGGGGACTTCGGGCGGAGGCTCCTCGTCCTCCTGGGCCTCGTCCGACTCGTCGTCGGACGCCTCCGTCCCGGCCTCGACCTCCTCCGCGAGGGTCGCCGCCTCGAACGCAGCCGGGGACATGCCACGCACCAGGAGGTGGAGATCCTCGGCCTGGAGCGTCGAGTCCACCGCGTCGGACTCGACGGGTACCCGGGCCGTCAGGCGAACCTCCTCGAAGCGGGTGGGAGCTTCGCTCGTGTCCGCCGGGTCCAGCGCCAGGGCGTCGGCCAGGAGCGATCGGGCCCACCCGGCGCTGTCCCCGGCCACGGCGTAGCGGTAGGTGGTCTCTTCGAGCCGGCGCTCCTCCGACCGCTCCACCGACCGCGAGATGTAGAGGAACGCCGGGAAGAGGACGAGGGGAGCCACCACCGTGATCAGAACCGTCCGGGTGTCCCGGAGGAGCATCTTGAGCTCATAGAGGAGCAGGACCCGGCGCACGCCCTCCCGGCCGCCCCTCCCCCCCGGTCCAGCTCCGTCCCTTCCCGGGGTCACGACTCGAGCTGGCCGGACACGCCGAGGGTGGCGCCGGCCGGAGCGCCGGTCTTCTCGACCACCAGGTGGACGAAGATGTCCTCCAGGTAGTGCTTGCCCGTCGCGGCCCGGTGCTGCTCGAGGGTCCCGATGGCCAGGATCCGCCCGCGGTGGATGATGGCGATCCGGTCGCAGAGCTTCTCGGCCTCGCTCATGATGTGGGTCGAGAAGATGATGCTCTTCCCCTCGTCCCGGAGCCGCCCGATCACCTTGACCATCTCGAGCGCGTTGATCACGTCGAGGCCCACGGTCGGCTCGTCGAAGATCAGCACGGGCGGGTCGTGGACGATGGTCCGCGCGATGGAGACCTTCTGCTTCATCCCGCTCGAGAGCTTCTCGACGCGGGCGTTCTCGTACTCCGTGATGCCGAAGCGCTGCACCAGCTCGTCCGTGCGCTCCCCCACACGCTCCTTCGGGAAGCCGTTGACCCGCGCGAAGAACGCGAGCGTCTCGCGGGCCGTCAGACGGGGATACAGGGCGGTCGACGCCGAGTAGAAGCCGAGGGATCGCCGAACCGCCTCGGGCTCCGAAACCACGTCGTGCCCCATCACCGACGCCGAGCCGCCGGTGGGCTTGAGCACCGTGGACAGCATGCGGAGCGTCGTGGTCTTCCCCGCCCCGTTCGCCCCGAGCAATCCGAAGATCTCGCCGGTCCGACACTCGAAGTCGATCCCGTCCACCGCCCGCACCTCGCCCCGGCTCTCGTCGTGGAACGTCTTCCGGAGCTCCTGGACGTGGACGGTGCGCGCGCTCATGCGACCCCCTCCCGCGCCGACGGCCCGAGGCGGTCCTTGACGAACCTCCAGAACGAGCCGTCGTGGGACCCGAGGAGGAAGTCCTCGAAGCGCAGGATCCAGCGGGCCAGAAGCAGGACGCCGACCACCAGCACGAAGGTCACGGCCAGCGACTCCAGGATGTACGGCCAGAGGAAGATCCCCTGGATCGCGTCCCGCATCATCATCGAGAGGTTCATGATCGGGATCAGGGCCCGGGTCGGATTCAGGTGCTGGCTGGCCTGGTCACCCATGAGCAGGGGGACGAAGATGACCCAGTAGACCGGCGTCACCATGGCCTGGCCGTCCTTGAAGGTGCGGGCGAAGGCCGCCAACAGCATCATGGCCGCCGCGAACAGCAGAGCGAGGACCACCGCGGCCAGGAAGAGGACCGGAGCGGCGCCCAGCGGGATGCTGAACTGGAACGCCTCGCCCGACCGCTCCAGCAGGGGTCGCATGAAGGAGCCGATGGACACCATCACCGCCGCCACGTTGAGCCCGCCTGCGAGGATTCCGAGGGTCGCCACGTAGAGGTACTTGGCCATGACCACGCTCATCCGGGAGGCCCCGATCGTCATGGTCGTCTCCCACGTCGATCGCTCGCGCTCCCCGGCGGTCGTGTCCACCGACGGGATGAAGCAGCCGAGGGCCACCATGATCACGAGGAAGAGCGGGATCAGTTGCCCGAGGAGGAATGCCCCCCTCTCGACTTCCGACGCGACGTCCTGTCGCTCGACCCGGAAGCCGACCCGGTCCGACGGCCTGAGGCCGAGCCCCTCGCCCTCGGCGTCCATCCGTCGGTTCCTGTACCGCTCCAGCACGCCCTCGAGCCGGTCCAGCGCCCGCTGACTCCGCTCCACGGAGCGATCGTATCGTACCCTGACCCGGAAATTCCCCGGCAGCGCCGCGGCGTCACCCTCGGGGGGCAGGAACTCCATCACGGCGTCGAGGTCGCCGGCCCGCAGGGCTTCCTCCGCCCGATCCGGGTCCGCGCCCTCCTCCACCAGATCCACGGACTCCATCGTTCGAAGCGTGTCCAGGAGCGCCGTGCGGGCCGGTGGGGTACCCGCCACCGCGACCCGGCTGGTGAACCCCTCCGCGAGTCCCTCCACGAAGGTGATCCCCGTGAAGAGGAGCCAGAGCAGCACCGGATACATGAAGATCGGCAGCAGGACGCTGTTCACGACGATGCTCCGCTCCCGGAAGGCCGAGCGGAGCTCCTTCAGGTAGAGGAGGCGGACGTGGTTCCAGTCCAAGGCGGTCCCGCGGGTCGGGGTCGATGCGGCCGGGCTGCGGAATAGAAGGCCGCCGCCCCAGCGGGTCAACCGCTCCCGGGACCCACCGGGACGGCCGGTCTCCCCTGACTCGGACCGACACCCTTCACCACCCGCAACCCGCCGCCCTCGCGTCGGCAATCCGCTCCCGGAGGCCCTCCCGCGGATCCGTCAGATCCTCCCGGTCGCCTCGTCCCGGCGCGCCCCCGTAGTACCTCGAGAGATCCGCGGCGCGATCGAAGACCCGCCTCTCCTCGGCGCTGGGGTCCGGCGGGAGGACCGGGTACATCACCTCGAGCAGCCATGCGCCGTATCCCCCCTCCAGGACCCGCACGTCCGGGTGTCCGAGGGCGCGCAGCACCGCCCGGGCCCGGGTCGCCCTTCCTCCGTCGGCCGAATAGACCACGAGCGTGCCGCCCGCCGCCACCTCGACCTCCGGCAGCTCCCGGGGGTCCACCCGCTCGGCCCGCGGCACGTGCCCTTCCTCGTACGCCGCCTCCTCGCGCACGTCGAGCACGCGGAGCCTCTCCCGTCCCTCCCGGAGGGCCCGGGCCAGCTCCACGGCCCCGACGCGGCCCTCCGGAGGAGCCTTGACCTCGCCGGCCCAGGGCGCGTGCTCCCCTCCCCCACCCGTGAGGACGGCACCGGCCGCGAGCACCAGGGCCCCCCCGGCGAAGACCCGGCGGGCCCTCACGCCTCGAGCCCCCGTGGAGGGGGCGATCCTTTCGCTCCCTCCGTTCCGGACCGACCCCGCTCCCGTCCCGACGGGCCGACGTGCCGGGCCTCGACCCACTCCGCGACCACGAAGCCCCCGAGAGCGATCACGGTGACGACCGCCACGACGAGCGCGGGGGGCAGCCCCAGGGCCCGCGGAACCGTGACGACGCCCCGGGGGGTGGACGCGTGGAAGGGCGCGATCAGGGGGTACGCCTCCGCGAAGACCGCCACGCCGGCCAGCATGCCGCCCATGAGCGCCAGCCCGTCCAGCCGGCCCGACGAAGCGGCGACGCAGGACGTGCCGGGGCAGAGGCCGCCTATGACGAATCCGACCCCGAACACGACGCCCCCCACGAGCTGGGGGGCCACCCAGGTGCCCGGCACCGCCAGCAGCGCGGGCTCGACGACCCCGAGCTCCGTCAGCCACCAGAGCCCCAGCATGGCCGTGAGGATGGCGCTGAACATCAGCTTGAAGACGGTGAGGTCCGTGAGGTAGAACTGGCCGGCGAGCTTGCGCGCGTTCCCCATCCCACCCCGCTCGAGGAACCACCCGAATCCCACGCCGATGGCCACCGCGACCAGGAGGCTCGTCCCGTGGCCGAACGCCCCGAGCTCGTAGAGGGGGGTCACGTCCACTGCCTCCGGAACAGGGGAGCCGCCGCGTAGCCCGCCAGGAACGCGGCGCCGATGAAGATCCAGCTCCCCACGCTGAGGAGGGCACCTCCGGTGAGCGCCTGGCCGCTCGTGCAGCCCCGGGCGAACGCGGCGCCCAGTCCCATGAGCGCGCCTCCGCCGAACGCGAAGGCCATGCGAGGCGCGGCTCCCGCTCGGGGCCCCCGCTCAACGGCGATCCGGAAGCGGCCGGCCAGAAGGGCCGAGAGCATCCCCCCGAGGGTGACGCCGAGGAGCTCGAAGACGACCCAGTCGCCGAGGGGTCCCTCGGCGTCGCCCATGCCGTCGACGAAGCGCGCGAAGACCGGGTTGGCCCGGGCGTGCTCGGGGGCGGCGGCCGCCACGCCCGCCGAGGCGAGGGAGCCGAACCCGCCCGAGGCCCCGAGCCCTCGACCCATGACGACGAAGGCGGCGAGCAGGACCAGCCCGAGCCCGATCCCCGCCAGGTAGGGATCGGCGTAGGGACGCGGTCCGCGCCTCACCGCTGCCCCCCTCCCGCGGCCTCCACCGGCAGGTCGAGTAGCGCCCACTGGTTCATCGAGCCGTCGAACAGACGGACGTCGTGCCCCGCCACGCGAGCGGCGAGCAGGACCGCCGTCGCGTACTGACCGATGTGGCAGTAGGCCACCACGGTGTCGCCCGGCTCCACCCCGGCGTCCGCCAGCAGGGAGCGCACCTCCTCCACCGGCTTGAGCGTCACGATCCCGTCGTCCGTCTCGTCGTAGAGGGAGACCCACGGAAGGCTGGCCGCGCCCGGGATGTGTCCCCGCTTGCCCCGGTCCTCCCGGACGCCGTCGTAGAACGCGCCCGGTCGGGCATCCAGCAGGGTGAATCCGGGCCGCCCGTGGTCTTCGCCGGACATCCACCCTTCGCGCACCCAGGCGACGTCCACCACCCGGTCCGACGGGGTCAAGGGGCCGAGCCGTCCAGGCGACGCCTCCGCCGCCTCGGCGCTCACCGGGTGGCCTTCCGCCTTCCAGGCCTCCAGCCCCCCGTCGAGGAAGGTCGTGCGATCCCCGAGCCCCGCCCAGTCGAGCGTGAAGAGGACCCGGGCGGAAGGGGTGATCCATCCGCCGGACGGTACGACCACGATCCGCGACCCGTCCCCGATGCCCAGCCGCTGCAGGGAGGAGCGGAGCGCCTCGGGCTCGGGGAGCTGCAGGATCAAGTGCTCGTCGTGGCGGCCGTCCTCGGGCATGGGCGCCGTGAGCTCGTCCAGCGTGACCCGCCGGGCCCCGGGCACGTGCTCCTGGGCGTACAGCTCCTCGGGACCGACCTGGAGGATCACCAGCTCGGGATCGCCCAGGTGGTCGGCCAGCCATCCTGGATCGGCCAGGAGGGGAGCGCCGGCGGACTGCGCCGCGACTCCGGCCGCGCATGAAAGCAGCGCCAGCGCCGCCGCCGGGAAGGCCACCTTCGTCGTCATCTTCGTCATCTTCGTCATCTTCGACTCCTGCCGGGCGTCACCCGGCGTGAAAGTGGAGGCGTGCGGATGGAGAGATCGGAAGCGGGAGCGCGTCACTCCGCCGCGAGGGCCCGCGCCGGGTCGACGCGGGTGGCCCTGAGGGCGGGATGGAGGGCCGCGCCGATCGCGACGAGCCCCAGCACCGCCCCCGCCCACGCGAGGGAGATCGGATCGATGGGCTCCACGCCGAACAGGAGATCCGAGAGCAAACGACCGAGGAGGAGCGATCCCGCCGCCCCCAGCGCCAGCGCGACGCCGACGAGCAACAGTCCCTCCCTCAGCACGGAGCGGAGGACCGAGACCCGGTCGGCGCCCAGCGCCATGCGCACGCCGAACTCCCGGACCCGCTGGCTCACCGAGAAGGCCAGGACGCCGAGGACGCCCACGGCCGCGATGAGGAGTGCCAGCAGGGCGAAGGCCCCGAACAGGGCGGCGTTGAGCCGGGACGGCGCGACGTCGGAGGCCCGGAGGTCCTCCAGCGTCTGCACCTGGTCCACGGGCAGGGTCGGATCGAGCTCGCGCACGATCTGGCGAACCCGATCGGCCAGCGCCAGCGGGTCGCCGCGGGTCGCCACCAGGACCGTCGGACCCCAGGACGCCTGGTCCGCCGGCCGGTACACCGTGTGCACCCCGCTCCGGCCGATGCCGTATTCGTGGGAATCCGACACGACGCCCACCACGGCGTACGAGGACCAGTGCTCGCCGTCGAAGGACCACCCGAGGCGGCGTCCCACCGGGTCCTCGGCACCGAAGTGGGCCTCGGCCATGGACCGGTTGATCACGATCACCGAGTCGGCGTCCGCGTCGTCACCGTGTTCGATGAAGCGACCCGCCTCCAGCCGCAGGCCCAGCACGTCCGCATAGCCTGGGGAAACGAGGTTGATCGACGTCAGGTGGGAGCGGTCCCCGGACTCGGATCCGCCGTCGACCCGGACGTACCACGCCACGGGGTTCTGGCCGGTGAGCGGCGCCCAGCGCGCCACGGCCGCCGCCCGCACCCCGGGGAAGGCCCGCACGCGGTGCAGGAGCTCCCGGAAGAGCGCGTCGTCGTGCTGCTGGGACGCGAAGTTGCCCCGGGCCGCCTCGAGCGTCAGGACGTCCTCGGTGCGGAATCCGGGGTCGACGGCGTACAGGTTCAGCAGGCTGCGAACGAGCAGCCCCGCGCCGGCAAGCAGGGTGAAGGAGAGGGCGAGCTGCCCGATGACGAGCCCCCGCTGCACGCGCCGCCGGCCCCGCCCGTGCGTCGCCCTGGACGCCGAAGTGGCCACCCCCGCCGGCCCGGGGTTGACCGGCAGGCCGGGGAGCCACGCCAGCACGACCGCGGCCGCGAGGCCCCCCAGGAGCGTGGCCCCGAGCACCGACCAGTCCACCCCCACCTCCTGCGCCCGGACCGTGAAGCGCGAGGCGTAGGACACCAGCGCGCCCCGGCTGACGACCGCCAGAGCGAGGCCGATGGCGGCGCCCGTCACGGCCAGCACCACGTTCTCGGCCGTCAGGTGGAGCCTGAGGTCGAGCCCCGACGCGCCCAGCGCCCCGCGCGTGGCCAGCTCCCGCTCCTTCCGGATGAGGCGGGTGAGCGTCAGGTTCGCCACGTTGGCGCAGGCCAGCAGCAGCACCGTCGCCACCGTGCCCATGAGGAGGAGGAAGGTGGGTCGGGCCCGGCGCGTGAGCTCCTCCCGCCACGGCACGACCTCCAGGCCGAAGCCGAGCTCGGCGGGGTACGCCTCCGGATGCTCCTCGTGGAGCCGGGCCGCGATGGCGCCGAGCTCGGCCCGGGCCGACTCGAGATCGGCCCCGGGGGCCAGGCGCGCGAACACGTCGGTCATGCGGTGGCGGCGGCTGTCGCGCATGGCCGCGCCCTGGTAGTGGTCGTTGGTGGAGTAGTTGGCGTAGAAGTCCTGCCGCCGCGACCCGGTGTAGTGCATGCCGGGCTCGAGCACCCCGACGATCCGGGTCCGGACGCCCGTCAGCTCGACGATCCGTCCCACGACCTCCCGGTCCCCGCCGAAGGCCCGGGTCCAGTACTCGTCGGTGAGGACCATCACGGCCTCGGCGCCGGGGACGTCGTCCTCGGGCTCGAGCGTCCGCCCGAGGACCGACTGCATCCCCAGGACGTCGAAGTAGTTGGAGGTCACGAGCCCGGCCACGGCGCGGTGCGCCTCACCTTCTCCCACCACCGAGAACTTCCAGTCGCCGAACTCGACGAACTCGTCGACGGTGGTGGCGGCGGCCCGATAGTCGTCGATCTCGATGAACGAGAACGTCGTGTTGTCCACGCCGGCCCGGACGACGGGCTGCTTCAGGTAGAGGATCCGGTCGCCGTCCTTGAACGGGAGCGGGTCGAGGAGCACCCCGTCCACCACGCTGAAGACGGCGCTGTTCACGCCGATGGCGAGGCCGAGCGTGAGGGTGAACGCCGCCCCGTAGCCCGGCGTGCGGCGCAGGCTCCGGACGGCCTGGCGGAGGTGGAACATCATCTTCTTCGTCATCGTCATCCCCTGGTCGTTCGAGGTCGCCGCGCGTCGCACCCCCAACCGCTCGCGTGCTCCGGAGAGGAGCACGTCGAGCACGGTGCGAAGCCACAGCCACGCGAGCCCCGGCAGGCCCTCGTCCCGCGCCACCCGCCGGTGGAGGCACGCGAACGCGTCGGCCATCTCGTCGCTGTACCTCTGCCGGAAACCCTCCGGGTAGATGCCGAGCAGCCTCCGGTAGAGCCGGGCGGGGCGGGACCCGGTCACGTCGTCACCCCTCGCCTCCGGGCCGTCACGGGCGCGCCAGGACGTCCCGTCGGGCGACGTCGAGAAGGACGGAAAGCCGGTCCGCCTCGGCCGCCACCACGTCGCGTCCGAGATCGGTCACGCGGTAGTACCGGCGACGCCGATCGTCGTCGGGAGCGTCCGGCGGAGCCGGGGCCTCCTCGACGAGACCGTCCTCCAGCATGCGGTTCAGGGTGGTGTAGAGGGTGCCCGGTAGGATGCGCGCCTTCCCTCCGGTCTTCTCCTCGATCCCCTGCATGATGGCGTACCCGTGCAGCCGCTCCCGGCCGAGGGCCAGGAGGATGTGCAACACGGGGGTTCCGAGGGGCAGGTGATCGGCCGGGTCCCGCGAGAGCTCGTTCGTCATGTGCATACCTTACAAAGAAATATATTCTTCTGCAAGGTATTCACTCGAGCGGGTCGGGGGGAACGCTCAAGTGCCCGTGGCGAGCCACAGGCGCCATCCCTCCTCCCGGCGCTCCCCCCGACAGGCGAAGCGTGGGTCCGCGCACACCCGCCGCCGAGCACGCTCCGCCCCGTCCCCCCGGCCCACGAACACGTAGCGGGAGGCACCGGAGCTCCCGGGGGCGTCCCCCAGGTAGGAGGACAGCGAGATCGGATCCGAGGGCGGCGTCTCGGTGGACGCCCGCTCCAGGGCACCCCCCAGATAGTATTCGAGGCCGTAGAGGGCGCCTTGATCGACGGCGACGACGCGAGCAGGCCCGGACGTGGAGTCGCCGGACGCGAGCGCCGTCACCGCGTCCCGGAGGGCCGCCATGTCCTTGCTCGAGCGCACCCGGGCCGACGCCGCCTTGAGCCCGAGCAGCGCCACCACCGTCACGGCCGCCGTCCAGGCCGCACGGGTCCGGTGCCGTGGCCCCCCGCGGTCTCCCGTCCACGCCCTCGCGAAGACGAGGGGGAGCACGGCGAAGAACGGAAGGACGTAGAGGGGGAGCCGGCTCCGGGAGAGGGTCAGGACCCCCAGAGGAAGGAGGAGCCAGAGGGAGAGGAAGAGGCGGATGGGCCCGGCCCCGAGCCGGCGGCGGAGCGACCCGACGACCCCGCGGGCGCGCAGGCCCCGGCGGACGCTCCGCGCGTGGAACAGCCAGCCGCCGAGGCCCAGGACCAGGGGCGGTCCATAGACCAGAGGTGGCTTGTACCACTCCGGGTTCCGGTGGAACCGGTCCGTGGCGATCCGCTCGACGACCTCCTGGCGGAGGAAGTAGTCCAGGAGCCCCGGCGTCCGGAGGACCACGTCCAGATACCAGCCGAAGCCCACGACGAGGAAGACGAGGAGACCGGGGAGGCTCCCGAGGCGGGGGACGCGCCATCCCCGGCGGAGGGCGAGGCCGTGGAAGACCAGGACGACGAGGAGGGTGAGGAGACCGGGAGGTCCCTTGGTCAGGAAGGCCAGGCCCATCACGCTCCAGAAGGCCACGATCCATCGACCTCCCCCCGGGCGGCGCCCGCCCCGCCCGCTCGACGCGGTCGGCCGCGACGCGACGCGGAGAGCCTTCCAGTACAGAGCCGCGCCCAGGGTCTCCCATAGCGTGAGCACGAGGTCGGTGGAGACGGTGCTGGCCGCGACCACGGGAAAGAGGGACGTGGCGTAGACCAGGCCGGCCAGGGCCCCGGTCCGTCCGTCCCACAGGAGGCCACCCAGCCAGGCCACCGTCAGCACGAGGAAGGGAAAGGCCAGGGCGTTCACGAGTCGGGCGCCGAGGGCCGTGGGACCCGCCACCGCGATCCCGGCGGCGACCCCCCAGTACGTGAGCGGAGGCTTGCTCCAGTGGCTCCGGTAGTCGAGCTGGGGTACCCACCAGTTTCCCGTCTCGAGCATCTCCCGGCCCACCTCCGCGTAGCGCCCCTCGGTGGTCTCGTAGAGCCCCCGGCTCCCCTCGAAGGTCAGCCCGAGGACCAGCGCCAGGAGGAAGAGGAGCAGGAGATCACGCCCCCTGGATCTCACCCGTCGCCCCTCTCCAGCCCGTCCGCGTGACGGCGGATGAGGATCAGGTTGCGCACGTAGATGAAGAGCCCGGCGGACTGCCCGAGGATGAACACGGGGTCTCGCCGATGTACCGCGTACAGGAGCAGAAGCGTGGCGCCCGCGAGGCTCAGATACCAGAAGGAGACCGGAACGACGCTGCTCCCCTCGCGCTCGCTGGCGAGCCACTGGATGAGGAAGCGGGCGCTGAAGATGACCTGGGCCATGAAGCCCAGCGCGACCCAGGCGATGCGGGAGGTGACGAGAAGGGCACCGAACAGGGGGCTCATGGCCGTTCGACCCGCCGGTCGGCGGGTCCGCCGCGGATCGGCATGGGATCGGCCCCGTTCCGGGACCGGGGGAGGACGACGCGGCGCGCCTCGACAGGGACCCCCGTTCCGCGGGTCCCGATGCGCGGCTCGACCCAGCGCGCCTTCAACCAACGTACGCCCAGGGTGTCGGCGATACCGACCCAGAGCCGGTCGTGGATGCCGTACTTCGTGCGCCCGTGACGACGCGGTCGGTGACCTACCGCCACCTCCGCGACCTCGACTCCGCGCAGACGGACGAGCGTCGGGATGAACCGGTGCATCCCGCGGAACGAAGGAAGGCCCTGCGCGCAGCGGGTGCGAAAGACGCGGATGGAGCAGCCCACGTCGGTGACTTGCTCGCCCGTGACTAGGTTCCTGAAGGCGTTGGCGATCTTCGAGGCGACCCGCCGGATCCGGCGGTCCCTCCGCCGCACCCGCACCCCGCTCACCATCTCCGCGCTCCCTCCCTCGAGGACCTCGAGCAGGCGAGGAATGTCACGGGGATCGTTCTGGAGATCGGCGTCGAGCGTGCCGACGACGGGAGCCCGGACCTCGCGCAGCCCCGCCATCAGCGCGGCCGACTGCCCGTAGTTGCGGTCGAGGCTCAGGTACCGGTGGCGCCGGTCGCCGGCCCGCAGGGCCTCGAGGGCGTCCAGGGAGCCGTCGATGCTTCCGTCGTCGACCCAGAGACACTCCCACGAGAGGGCCGTGTCGGCGAGGGCCTCGGCGATCTCGCCGGCCAGAAGGGGGATGTTCTCGACCTCGTCCTTCACCGGGACCAGGATGCTCAGATCCACTTCCCACCGCTCCGACATGTCACGTCCTTCGGGTTGGTGACACAGAGACGGGCCGACCGGTGCGTCCGGGAGGACGCTTCCGGGGGCGAGCCACGCCCCGATCGAGGCCGCTCGGACGACGGCCCACAGGGGGGGAACAGACGAGCCGGTGGTTTTGTGACGGTCGGGGCGTGGAGGAGGGCTCAGCCGACGCCGGCGGACCTCAAGCGTCGTACGCCATGTGGCGCCAGAGTTCGCTCAGGTCCTCGGTGATCTCGTGCATGACGCCGAGAGAGACGGCGTCGAGCTTCCGGCTCAGCGGCTCGCCGAGGAGCCTTCGGATGAAGGCGATGGGATACTCGAGGTCCCAGTCGAGGAAGGGGGTGGCGCCGCGGTCGAGGTTCTGCAGGATCCGGAGCACGAGGTAGGCGTCGTCCAGGAGCCCCGCGAGGCCGTGGGTCATCTCCGGGAGGAGATCGATGGGCCGGAGGAAGTACTCCTCGGCGTGGTCCAGGAGGGGCTGGACGAGCATCGCCATGTTCCGCTCCCGAGCCTCCTGGGACGCCCGCGCCAGGAAGACCGGGATGCTGTCGATGATCTCGAGGGCCACGGCGGAGGCCTGGGCCCGCTCCTCGTCCGTGGCCTCGGGCATCCTCCGCTCGATGAGCCTCTCGAGGGGGTCGCTTCCGCGGGCCTTGGCGCTGTCGATCACTGCCCGGACTTCGTCCAGGTTCACGGGCCCCTCCGGGCGGGCGAGCGAATTCGGTGGGGGAAAGGCGCGAATGTACGGGCCGTCGCCGGGTGCGTCCACAGGGGGCGCGGCGCCCCGGGGGGCGTGGTCCCGCGGTTCGGGCGCCCCCTGGAGGGCGTTATGTTGTCGCCATGCATCCCGACGCGCCGGACCGGCACCTCCTGATGGTCCGCCTCGCCCCGGAGATCACCACCAAGTCCCGGCGGACGAGGCGGCGGTTCCAGCAGGCGCTCATCCGGAACATCCGGGACGCCCTCGACACGGGCGACTTCGACCACCGGGTCGAGAATCTCTGGACACGCATCCTCGTCGAGAGCGACGCACCCGAAGCGGCGGAGCGCGTGGCCCGCGTGGCGGGAATCAGCTCCCTCTCACCGGTGGACGCCCGGGTCCCGGCGCACCTGGACGCGATCGTCGAGCGGGGCCGGGAGCTCTACCACGAGCGCGTGAAGGGGTTGCGGTACGCCGTGGACGCCCGCCGCGAAGGGGAGCATCCCTTCACGTCCCGGGACATCAAGGTCCATCTCGGGGCGGCCCTCAACCCCGGCGCCACCGTGGACCTCGACCACCCCGACGTCACGGTCGAGGTGGAGGTCCGGGGGGACGAGGCGTTCCTCTTCGCCCGGAGGATCCGGGGACTCGGGGGGCTGCCCCTCGGCGTCCAGGGCCGGGCCGTGTGCCTGATCTCGGGCGGATTCGACTCGGCCGCGGCCGCCTGGCTCCTCCTGAAGCGCGGGGTGGAGCTGGAGTACGTCTTCTGCAACCTCGCGGGAGGCGCCTACGAACGGCTGGTGGCCATGGTGGCCCGGGTGCTCGCCACGGAGTGGAGCCACGGACTGCGGCCCCGCATGCACGTCGTCGACTTCACCGACGTGGTCGCCGAGTTGCAGGAGCATGTGACGCCCCGCTACTGGCAGGTCGTCCTCAAGCGGCTGATGTACCGGGCCGCCGAGGCCGTGGCCGAGGAGATCGACGCCGAGGCCATCGTCACCGGCGAGTCGCTGGGTCAGGTGTCGTCCCAGACACTGGGCAACCTCCGCGCCATCGACGACGCGACGGACCGGCCCGTCTTCCGCCCCCTCCTGGGGATGGACAAGAACGACATCATCGCCCTCACCCAGGAGATCGGTACGGCGGCCCTCTCGGCCCGGGTGCGGGAGTACTGCGCGATCCTGCCCGACCGACCCGTCACCCACGCCCGCCCCGCGGCCGTGCGCGACGAGGCGAGGCGGGTGGACCCGGCCGTGCTGGAGCGGGCGCTCGGGGAAAAGCGTATCCTGGACCTCCGGGACATGGACGCCCGGGACATGGTGGAGCCGTACATCTTCACCGACGAGATCCCGAACGACGCCGTCGTCCTCGACGTGCGGCCCCTGCACCGGTACCGGGCGTGGCACTATCCCGGCGCCGAAAGCCGCCCGCCGCAGCAGCTCCTCCATGGGCTCGGCGACCTCGACCGGGAGCGCACGCACGTCCTCTACTGCGATCAGGGCACCCAGACCGCCCACATCGCAGAGCTGATGCAGCGGGTCGGGTTCGAAGCCTATTCCTTTCGGGGAGGGACGCGGGCCGTGCGCCGATGGGCCGCCGACCACCCGCCGACGCCGGTCACGGTCCGCGGAGAGACTTGACCGGAAGCCGGCGGGTTTGCCCCGTCGTTCCGCAGGTGTTCTGATATCCCGGTCCATCTTGGCCGTCCACTCCCGACCCAGGGCCCCGAACCTCCCCCCTTTCGGTTGAACGAAGCCACGCGCGCATGTTCGCACCCCTCGCCAGGAGCCTGAGACTGCGGGAGGGAGAGGAACGCCTCCTGGTCGGGCTCGGGGGGTTCCTCTTCCTGACCGCGTCGGCGGAGACGCTCCTCAACTCCGCACGCAACGGGCTCTTCCTGTCGGTCTTCCCGGCCCGGCTGGTCCCCCACGTGATGGTGGCCGCCGCCCTCGCCACCGCGCTGGCGGCCGTGGCGTTCACCGGCATCATGGAGCGCTACCAGCGACGGGTGGTCGCGGTCGGCCTCGTCGTGATCCTGGCGATCGGGTTGGTCTTCTCCTTCTTCGCCTTCCGGCAAGACGTCCGATCGGCCTTCGCGATCTACCTCTGGGCCCGAACGGTGGAGGTGCTGGCCCTGACCCACGCGTGGGACTACATGGGCGACCTCGTCACGGGGCGACAGGCCAAGCGCCTCCTGCCCCTGGCGGGTGTCGGAGCGAGCGTGGCCACCGTCGCCACCGGGCTCTCGGTGGGGCCCCTGGCGGTGGCGTTCGGGACCGAGGGCCTGCTCCTGATCGCGGGCCTGCTGCTCGTCGCCTCCCTCGCGTTCCTCCGGACCGTGCCCGAACCGCACCGCGCGGTCCTGGACGAGCGGGACCCGGTCGACGGCGGGCCGGTGAGGGCCTTCGCCCGGCGCGCCGGGCGGGGCTTCCGCAGTCTCGCCAATCATCCCCTCCTCCGCCTGCTCACCGTCTCCACCGTGCTCCTCGTCGTGACGTCGGCGCTGATCGACGTCCAGTGGAAGCTCGCGGTCCAGGAGGCGTTCCAGGGAGCCGAGATCGCGCGGACCTTCGGGTTCATGGAGGCAGCCATCGGGATGGGAGCCCTCGTGTTGCAGATCCTCGCCTCCCGGATGCTCTTCCCGAGGCTGGGCGTGAGCGGGTCCAACCTCCTCCAGGGCACGGCCGTGGTCCTGCTGATCCTGGGCTTCGCGCTGTCGGGAACGCTGCTGGTGGTGGCCGCGCTGCGCTTCCTGGACGAGGCGCTGGGGGAGGCCGTGGAGAAACCCGCCCGGCAGATCTCCCTCATCCCCTTTCCCCCGAGCGTCAAGAACGCTGCGTTCACTACGCTGGACGGGGTCCTCCAGCCCCTCTCCATCGCGGGAGGCGCCCTCATCGCCCTCTTCCTGCTCGCGGACGCCCCGGCGTTGCTGCCGTGGTTCACCCTGGTGACCGGGATCGCCGCGATCGTGGTCATGAGCGGGCACCGCAAGCGCTACCTGCGCGCCCTCGAAGGGGCGCTCACCCGACACATGGTCGACCTCGAGGCCCTGAGCCAGGCCCGCCTCCGCATCGATCGGAGCGTACTCGACGTCATCGACCGCTTCCTGGACGACGGCGATCCCATGGTGGTGGTGTTCTCGGCCTCGCTCCTGCGGGACCTCCCCACCGCGGAGGCGGCCCCGCGGGCCCTGACCCTCCTCGACCACCCCGTCCCCGAGGTCCGGATCGAGGCGGCCGGGGTCCTGGGCACCCTCGCCGAAGACCCGGGGGACGAGATCCACGCCCGCCTCGTCCACCACCTCCGGTCCGAGGCGGATCCGGACGTGCTGGGCGCGCTGGTCGTGGCCATGGGCTCGCTGGGCCAGCGGTCGGGAGAGACCGACCTGGGGCCCTTCCTCGAGCACCCGGAGCCGGCCGTCCGGAACGCGGCCCTGACGGCGCTGTCGAAGGAGCACCCCGACGCCGTGCGGGGTCACCTCGAGCGGCTCCTGGACGCCGGCGCCACCGGAGATCGGCAGGCCGCCCTCTCGGTGGTCGGGGCGCTGGGCTACGAGAGCTTCCTCCCGGCCGTCGCCGAGGCGGTGATGGACGACGAGCTGCGCTCCTCGGCGCTGGCCGCACTGGCCTCCTTCGGTCCCGGCGCCCTCCCGGCCCTGGACCGCCTCCTGGGCCGCACGGATCTGGACCTTCCGGTGCGCCGCACGCTGGTCACGACCCTGGCGGCCGTCGACGACCCGGAGGCCAGGCAGATGCTCCTGCGGCTCGTGGACCACCAGGAGCTCGGCCCGGCCGCCCTCACGTCCCTCCGCCGGTTGCGGTCGGCGGGCGAGATGGCCCGTATTCCTCCCGGGGACGTCCGTCACCTCCTCCGCTCCCAGGTGGAGCGCGGGGCGCGCTACGCCCTGGTCCGGGTGGGGCTCCTGCGCACCGACCCCGCCGGGCGGGGAGGGTTCGTGGCGCGGGAGATGGCGGACCTGCGCGTCCGGCACCTCCACCGCGCGCTGGCCGTGCTGGCGCTGGGCTACGAGGCCGATGGCGTGACCAAGGTCGAGACCGCCATCTTCTCCAGCGATCCCCGCCGGAAGGGCAACGCCCTCGACTACCTCGAGGGCGTGCTCACGACCGAGGACGCGGGGCTGGTGGTCCCCCTGGCCGAGTGGGAGCCGGGCGACTCCCTCGACTCGCTCCTCGCCCTCACGCTGGAAGGAGGGCGGGCCATCCGGGCCCCCCTCGACGTGCTCGCGGAGGACGACCGGTGGTGGCCCCGGTCGCTCGCCCGCTACGCGGCCGGCCTCGACGACGGAGATGAAGACATGATCCCATTGATCGAGAAGGTCATGCTCCTCAAGGGCTCGGAGCTCTTTCGCGGCTTCCCGGGCGACGAGCTCGCGGGAATCGCGGAGCTGGCCACGGAGCAGTACGCCGACGCCGGCGAGGTCATCTTCGAGCAGGGGGACCGCGGTGACGCCTATTACCTCGTGGTCCGCGGCGCGGTGAGCATCGTCCGGGACGACCACGAGCTCGCCGTCCTCCGGAGCCGCGAGGGCTTCGGCGAGATGGCCATCCTGGACCAGGAGACGCGCTCGGCAACCGCCCGCACGGCGGAGCCCACCACCCTCCTGGTGCTGGACCGGGACTCCTTCGACCAGCTCGTCGAGCGCAACCCGGCGGTGGCCCGGGGCATCTACCGGGTCCTGACGCAACGTCTCCGGTCCACGCTGGCCCGGGTCGCCGCCGGCCGCTGACACCGACCCCCGAGAACGGACGCCACACACCATGCGCCGATCGATCACACCCCTCCTGTTCGTCGCACTCGCGGCCGCCCCGTGCGGGTGCTCACTCTCGTCCACCCCCTCCGCGGAGGCCGGACCGGCCCCCGCCGGGTCGAGGCAGGAGCGACCCGCGTCCGGCGAGACGTCGGGGCCCGAGGCCTTCGACCTGGTCGTGGAGGGTGCCCGCGCCGACAGCGGCCTCTTCGTCGTCCATCTCACGCCCGACGACGAGGTGCTGTTCCAGATTCCCGATTCGCTCCTGGGGCGGGAGATGCTGCTGATCAGCCGGGTCGCCCGTGTCCCGAGCGACTTCGGTGGGTTTCTCCCGTCGGGGCAGGCGATCCACGAGCAGGTGGTGGTGTGGGAACGCCGCGGCGACGCGGTGATGCTGCGCACCCTGAGCTACGAGCAGGTGGCCGCCGACTCGCTACCGATCTCCACCAGCGTCGTCAACAACAACTTCGCCCCCATCGTGGCGTCCTTCGACGTCAAAGCCGTCGGGCCGGACTCCGCCTCGGTGGTCCTCGACGTGACCGACTTCTTCACGGGCGACACCCCGGCCATCAGCCCCCTCGGCACCGACCAGCGGCGGGAGTACGGGGTGCGCCGTCTGGACGAGGATCGGAGCTTCCTGAACTGGGCTCGCTCGTTCCCCCAGAACGTCGACGTTCGCCACACCCTCACGTTCGAGGCGACGAGCCCGCCGTCCCAGTCGAGCACGGGCACGATCTCGGTCGAGATGAACCAATCGATGATCCTCCTCCCCGAGGAGCCCATGCGGCCGCGCTACGCGGACGACCGGGTCGGCTACTTCTCCGTCGAGCACGTGAACTTCGGCCTGCCGACCCAGAAGGCCGGCACCCAGACCTTCATCCGTCGCTGGCGCCTGGAGCCCTCCGATCCCGCCGCCTACGCCCGGGGGGAGCTGGTGGAGCCCGTGAAGCCCATCACCTGGTACCTCGACCCCGCAACGCCGGCGGAGTGGCGCGAGTGCGTCCGCACGGGCGTCCTGGACTGGAACCGGGCGTTCGAGACCGCCGGCTTCCGCAACGCCGTCCGCGCGCTGGACGCCCCCAGCGCCGACGAGGACCCCGAGTGGGACGCGGCCGACGTGCGCTTCTCGGTCGTCCGCTGGGCGGCCAGCATGGTCCGCAACGCCCAGGGGCCGAGCGTCTCGGACCCCCGGACCGGCGAGATCATCGAAAGCGACATCGTCTGGTTCCACAACCACATGCGGTCGTACCGGAACCGCCTGATGCTGGAGACCGGCGCCGCCAACCCGGCGGCCCGCTCCATCCCCGTAGAGTACGACCTCATGTGCGAGGCCATGCGGCAGGTGATCGCCCACGAGATCGGCCATGCCCTCGGCCTTCCCCACAACATGATCTCGTCGAGCGCCTACCCCGTCGACTCGCTCCGGAACGCCGACTTCGCGGACCGGATGGGCGTGGCCCCCAGCATCATGGACTACGCCCGCCAGAACTACATCGCCCAGCCGGGCGACGGGCTGGAGGGCGACGACTTCATCCGCCAGATCGGCCCGTACGACCACTACGCCGTCGACTGGGGCTACCGGGTCTTCCCCGACGCCGACACCCCCGAGGAGGAGCGGGCCGTCCTCGACCGGATCATCCTCGAGCACGCGGGCAACCCGATCTACCGCTACCAGCCCCAGGGCGTGGTGGCCTTCGCCGATCCGCGCTCGCAGACCGAGGACCTGGGCGACGACCCGGTGGCGGCCAGCGGCTACGGGATCGCGAACCTGAGGCGCGTGACGCCCCGGCTGGTGGAGTGGACCGCGAAGCCGGGCGAGGGCTACGACGACCTGGAGGAGCTGTACGGCGAGCTCCTGGGCCAGTGGTTCCGCTACGTGAACCACGTGGTGACGGTCGTCGGAGGCGTCCACGCCGACATCAAGGCGTCGGACCAGGACGGCCCCGTGTTCGACCCCGTCCCCCGCGCGCGCCAGGAACGGGCGCTCGATTTCCTCGCGGCGGAGGTGCTCGAGGCCCCCGTGTGGCTGAACGAGCCCGGGATCCTGGCCCGGATCGACGAGGGCGGCCTCGAGACCCTCGCCGCGCGCCAGGCCGCGGTGGTGGGCCAGCTGATGGACGCCCGTCGCCTGGCCCGGATGGCCGGGATCGAGGTCCTCCACCCGGACGTGGCGTGGCCGCTCGCCGACTACCTGGGGGCCGTTCGCGAGGCCGTGTGGCTGGACCCCGCGGAGACCGCTCGCGACCCGTACCGGCGGGCGCTGCAGCGGTCCTGGCTCGAGGCGGCGGAAGAGCTGATGACCACCGAGCCCGAGGGCAACTCGTTCTTCCCGGCCCCCGACGTGAGCCGGTCGGACATCCGTCCTCTCGTCCGGGCCGAGCTCGTCGACCTGCGCGCGGCCGCCGACCGGGCGTCGTCGCGGGTGAGCGACCGGACGGCGAGGGCGCACCTCGGCGACGTGGTCGAGAGGATCCGCGTAATCCTCGAGGCCGAACCGGAAGGAGGCTGAACCGACCGGCGCGGAAGATGGAACTCGTTCTCAACGCCGGACGTGTTCCACGTGTCCATCGGACGCCCGCAGGCTCGTCGCACCCCACCCGGAGGTCGTCATGAGGTCCCACCCCTCTCTCGCGCTCCCGCCCGTGGCCCTCGTGGCCGCCGCGGGCCTCGCTGCGCCCCTCGCCCTCGCCGCACAGGACGCCGGATTCCACGGTGACCCCGAGCTCACCGAATGGGAGGTGCCCTACGCCGAGTCCCGGCCCCGGGACCCCTACGTCGGTCCCGACGGACGGGTGTGGTTCGTCGGCCAGCGCTCGCACTACGTGGCCGCCCTGGACCCCGCCAGCGGCGACTTCACCCGCTACGACCTGGACGACGGCACGGGGCCCCACAACCTGATCGTGGGGGACGACGGCACGATCTGGTACGCCGGCAACCGGGCCAGCCACATCGGTCGGCTCGACCCCGCCAGCGGCGAGATCGAGAAGTTCATGATGCCCGACGAGCGGGCCCAGGACCCCCACACCCTCGTCTGGACCACGGACGGCGAGATCTGGTTCACGGTCCAGGGCGGCAACATGGTAGGCCACTTCGACCCGGCCACCGGTGACACCCGTCTGGTCGAGATGCCCCAGGTCGAGACGCGGGGCGGCATGGGGACCAGCCGGCCCTACGGGATCAAGATGGACTCCCGCGGCACCCCCTGGATCGCCCTCTTCAACACCCACATGATCGCCACGGTCGACCCCGCGACCTTCGAGCGGACGACGTACGAGCTTCCCGAGGGCACGCGGCCCCGGCGCCTCGTCATCGACTCGGAGGATCACGTGTGGTACGTCGACTACGCGCAGGGCGAGCTGGGGATGCTGGACCCCTCCACCGGGTCCGTGGAGGAGTGGCCCATGCCCGGCGGGTCGGACTCACGTCCCTACGGCATGGCCATCGACTCGGCCGACCGGATCTGGTTCGTGGAGTCGGGTGAGGAGCCCAACTACTTCGTGGGCTTCGACCCGGCGACCCGGGAGTTCTTCAGCCGCACGCCCCTGGAGAGCGGGGGCGGCACGGTCCGGCACATGTACTACGACGCCGCGAACAATACCGTCTGGTTCGGCGCCGACACGAACACGGTGGGGCGCGCGGTGCTCCCACCCACGCGGCGGACGGCGAGCCAGTAGGAAGGTGGATGGCGGGAGCGCGGCCGCGGCCGCGCTGGCGGCCGCCGGCCTCGCGCTGAGCCTGTCGACGGCTCCCGTCGTCCCGGCCGCGGCCCCCGGAGCCCTCGCGCGACACGCCGACGCCCCCCCTGCGGGGCACACCGGAGGCTTCGGGGAGCCGACGTGCCGGGAGTGCCACGACGAGTTCGAGCTGAACGTGAACGGGAGCTTGACCGTCGGGGGGCTGCCGGCGACCTACCGATCCGGCGAGACGTACACGGTGACGCTCGTGTTGGAGAGCGAGGGCATGGCCCGGGCGGGCTTCCAGGGGGCCTTCCGGTACGCGTCGGGTGCGCGGGTGGGGACGTCGGCCGGCTCGCTCACCCCGATCGGTGAGACGGTCGTCGTACGGACGGAAGGGGACGGTCCGACCCGGGTCCAGCACGCCCCCGGTGCCCTCTGGACGGACGGCGCGACCGCGAGCTGGTCCTTCGCGTGGACCGCTCCGACCACGGGGGGCGACCCCGTCGCCCTCCACGTCGCCGTCAACTCGGCCAACGGAGACGACTCTCCGTTCGGCGACATCGTCTATGCCCTGGCGGACACGGTGGCCGGCCCGGGCGAGCCGACCTCTCGACGACCGGAGGATCCATGGCGGAAGTGAAGACCCGACGGAACGACGGAGACGTGGAGGCCTTCCTCGACGGCGTGGAGAACGAGCGCCGCCGGCAGGACTGTCGGGAGGTGGTGGCGATGATGCGGGAGGTCACGGGCGAGGAGCCCGCGATGTGGGGCGACAGCATCATCGGGTTCGGCAGCTACCACTACCGCTACGAGAGCGGCCGGGAGGGCGACTGGTTCCTCGCCGGCGTGTCTCCCCGGAAGCAGGCGCTGACGCTGTACGTCATGGCGGGCTTCGAGCGGTACGACGAGCTCATGGAGCTACTCGGCAAGCACCGCACCGGGAAGTCCTGCCTTTACGTGAACCGCCTCGACGACGTCGACCGGGAGGTGCTCCGGACGCTGGTCCGTGCCTCCGTCGACCACATGCGGTCGCGGTACCCTACCAGCCCTTCCGACGCCTGAGGGACGTGATGTGGGCGGTGTGGTGCCGCCCGTGCCAGGCGTACAGCGTCAGCAGGCTGTCCACCGTGGGCTCCCCACCCTCCGGGTGGACGAGGCGGCGGGCCAGGTCGTCCTCGTCCAGCGCCTCGATGAGGAGGAGCCAGCGGGTGTGCAACGCGTCGAGGAGCTCCAGCGACAGGTCGACGGGCGCCCGGCTGTCCGGAAGCTCGGCCCACGACGGCTGGTCGTAGGGCTTCAGCGTCGGCGTCTCCTCGGTGAGCGCCCACTTCATCCGCACGTATCCGTTCAGGTGGCTGTCGGCCACGTGGTGGACCACCTGCCGCGGCGTCCATCCACCCTCGCGGTAGGGAGTGTCCAGCTGCTCGTCGGAGAGGCCGGTGACGGCGTCCCGCAGGCGGGCCGGCGCCTCCCGGATCGCCGCGACCGCCTCGCGACGCTCGTCGGCCGTCAGACGATCGGTGGGCTCGTAGCGTCCGATCGGGTACCTCAGCTCCTCATCCACGTCTTCCTCCCGTCGGGTGGGTCAAACGTCGCTCGTCATGATGAAGGTGGGCTGCCGCTCGAACGACTCGTAGCGCGGCCGCAGCCGGTCCCGGTTGTAGTAGCGGTGCACGTCCACGACCTTCTTGCGGCCCGTCACGACGTCGACCGGAACGTTGTCGTAGACCCCGTTGCGCAGGCTGATCAGCCGTCCGCTGATGCCTTTCAGGATGAGGTCGAGGGCCAGGTTGCCGAAGGCCATGGGGACGATGGAATCCATGGCGTCGGGATCGCCGGAGCGGACCAGGTAGCCGAGACGCTGGTTCACCACGTTGACCCGGCGTCCCTCGTTGTGCTTCGGGGACAGCTGCTTCAGGCGGTCCGCCACGAGATCCCCGATTCCACCCAGCTTCTTGTGCCCGAACTGGTCGCTCTCGCCTCCCTCGAAGATCATCTCGTCCTGGTCGGCCATCTTGGCGCCCTCGCTCACGAGGACCACCGAGTAGTTGGAGGGGTTGCGGTTCCGGTCGTACACCAGGAGCTCGGTGAGCTTGTCGATCGCGAAGGGGTGCTCGGGGATCACGCACCGATCCGCGGCCCCTGCCATCGTCGGGAGGAGCGCCGTGTAGCCGGCGTAGCGGCCGAAGACCTCGATGACGAGGAAGCGCTCGTGGGAGCCGGCCGAGGTACGGAGCGCGTGCGTCAGCTCGATCGTGCGCGTCACGCACGTGCTGAAGCCGATGCAGTAGTCGGTCCCCGGGACGTCGTTGTCCATGGTCTTCGGAATGGCGACGACCTTCACCCCCTCTTCGTGGAGGCGCTCCCCGTAGCTGAGCGTGTCGTCGCCCCCGATGGGGATCAGGTAGTCGATGCCGAGGTAGTCGAGGTTCGACAGCACGTCCGACGTGACGTCGTTGATCTCCTCGTCGTACCGGTCCCGGAGGTGCGGGGGAACCACGACCCTGGGAAGGTGGCTCGGCCGGGTCCGCGAGGTGTGGAGGAAGGTGCCGCCGGTCCGTCCCGCCCGGTTCACCACGTCCTCCGTGAGCTCCTGCACGCAGGACGAGTTGTCCGCGTCCTTCTCGGGCACGATGTCCACCAGGCCGGCCCAGCCCCGCCGGATGCCCAGGACGCGGTAGCCTTCCCGAAGAGCCCGGACCGTCACGGCCCGGATCGCCGGATTGAGACCGGGCACGTCCCCACCGCCCGTGAGGATCCCGATCGTTCCCTTGTACGTCACGTCCTCCTCCCTCCCTGCGTCTCCGGTTGCGCGAAGAGCGGCTCCGCTTCAGCGTACGCCGCTGGCGCGCCTCGGATCCCGGGAGAGGGAGACGACCCGGCCGATCAGTCCCCTCCGCCCCGCCTCCTTCCCTGGTTGGGATGCTTCAGATGGCGCCAGGTCTCCCCGCGCCGGAGCATGTGGATCGTGCTCGGCGACACGCCGAGCTTGCGGGCCCACTCGGCGCCGGAGGTCCCCCAGTCGTGCTTCTCGGAGTCCCAGTCGTCCAGGATCGCGACGGCCTGCTCGGTGCTGAGCTCGGCATGGGGGGACTTCTCGCCCCGCAACCACACGTTGCTCCCGTCCCAGCGTCCGGGTTTCTGGATGGGACCGGGAAGCCTCCTGCCGGTCGTGCCGAGACAGTAGTGGCGGACCTGGTCCGCGCTGTATTCCGGGAAGCGACGCTGGATCTCGGCGTAGGTGTGACCCGACTCCGCGAGATCCCGCCACTTTACTACGAGGGCGCCCGGGGGCTTGGGCATACCAAGAACCCTCCGTGTATCAGATGGTCGAAACTGTGGGTGGCTGTTTCACTATCATACGGTCCCGCGGCCTCCGTGTCCAAGCGGGTCGTCTTCTCCCACCTGACTACCCACGAGGAGGGCCGCCCCGACCGCGAGGAGCGAGCCGAAGGCGAAGGGCACGACGTACCCCCGCGAGACCATGAATCCGGCGGACAGCTGCCCCAGCGAGAGGCCCAGGGTGAAGGCCATCGTGAGCACCGAGAGCTGCAGTCCCGACTGGCCCCTCCGGGCCAGGTCGCCGGCCAGCGCCAGCGCCGGCGCGAAGATCAGCGCGCCCGAGAGGCCCTGGGCCAGCCGCGCCGCGAAGAGCTGCCACGAGGTGACGACGAGGCCCTGGGCCAGCGTCGTCGGCACGAGGCTCGCGAGCCCCCAGAGGATGAATCGCCGTCGCCCGTGCCGGTCGCTGGCGCGCCCCACGAAGGGCTGCGCGAGCGCCAACGTGATGATGAAGACGGCGAACTGGACGCCGAACCACCTCGCCCCCTGGTCGAGGCGCTCGTTGACGACGGGCTCGATGGCCGACAGGAGCGAGATGCACGTGGCCATGGTCAGGGTGGCGATCCCCAGCGTGAAGATCGGGTCCAGGAGGTGCTCTCCGTCCCGGGCGCGTACCGCGATCTCCATCGCCCCCACGTCCTCCGTGAGGCGCTCGGGATCCCGGACCAGGAGGAGGACGAGACCGGCGCTCGCCATCGCGCCCAGCCCGGCCATCCAGAAGGCCGCGTCGTAGCCCGAGAGGCTCCCGCCCCAGGGCAGGGCGTACGGGCCCGAGGACACCACGAGCCCCGCGGCCAGCGGACCCGAGCCGAAGCCGAGGAGCCGGAGGGAGTTGTAGGCGCCCATGTTGCCGCCCCGGGTCCTCCGCTCGCTGACCTCGTTCACCAGGGCGACGCTCGCGGTGACGGTCATGGCCACGCCCAGGCCCTGGCCGATCCGGAGGAGACCGATGGCGACGTAGCTGTGGGCCAGGGTGTAGGAGAGGTTCAGGACGGTGATGATGGTGAGCCCCGCCAGGACGAACGCCTTCCGGCGCCCGACCCGGTCGGACAGCCGCCCGGCGAAGGGCTGCGCCACCGCGTTGGAGAGCCCGAAGACGGCCAGCACGATCCCCGTGACCGCCGACACGGGGAGGCCGAGGGAGGTGCCCCGGACCTCGCCGCTGGCGATGTACAGGGGAAGCACGATGACGAGGAAGGAGTTCGCCACCGCGTCGGCCATGCGGGCCGTGCCCAGCGCCAGGACGTCGGCATCGATCCCCGCGATGGTGGGCCGGCGCCGGCTCACGCGGGTCCCTTCACCTGCTCACCAGCATCGATCCACTCTCCCTCAGCCACCGGAGGACGTCACCAGCATGGCCACCCCCATGGTCACGCCCATGGCGACCACCAGCCAGCGGAGCGTCGTGCCGGAGACCTTCTGGGCCAGGAGGCCGCTCACGTACCCCCCGAGGGCGGACCCCGCCGCCATGGCCAGGGCCACGGGCCAGACGAGCACCCCCGCCACGACGAAGTACAGGACCGCGACCCCCTTGATGGCGGCGGTGAGCATGTTCTTGAAGCCGTTGGCGCGCTGGATGTCGTCCATCCCCATGAGCCCGAGGGCCGAGAGGGTCAGGATACCCATTCCCGCGCCGAAGTATCCGCCGTACAGCGCGATCCCCAGCTGGGCCACGAGGGCGCCGGCCACGCCGCCGCGGCTACCCTCCGCGTTGGCCCCGAGGTGCGTCCGCAAGCGACTCCGTACGGTCGGCTCGACCGCGACCAGGATCGACGCGCCGATGACCAGATAAGGGGCGATGGCCCCGAACCACCGGGGAGGGAGCGAGAGGAGCAGCCAGGCGCCCAGCCCACCGCCGATCACGGATGGCACCACGAGCCACCACCAGCGCCGATCCGCCTCGGCGATCCTGCCCCGATAGCTCCAGGCGGCCCCCACCGACCCGGGCCACAGTCCCACTCCGTTGGTGGCGTTGGCCGCGACCGGAGGAAGCCCGAGCCAGACGAGGATCGGAAAGGAGAGGTTGGTGCCGCCGCCGGCCACCGCGTTCCCAGCGCCGGCGAGGAGCGCGGCGCCGAACGCGGCGGCGAGGAGCAGCGGATCGGTGGATTCCATGCGCCGCCGAAGCTGTCACCGGGGCGGGCCGGCGGCAAGGCCGCGAAACCCCCGGCGCCGATCCTTTCGTAGGGCGCGGGGTCGAAGGGAACGTACGTCCCCCATCGCAACACTCCATCCCGGAGAGCCCCATGCGCTTCCTGCTGCGACTCGCGGCCACCGCCGCCGCCCTCTGGGCCGCCGTAGAGCTCGTGCCCGGCATCGAGTACCAGGGCGAGTGGTTCGGACTGCTGGGGGTGGCCGTCGTCTTCGGCGTCGTGAACGCGATCGTCCGCCCGATCCTCTTCCTGCTGACGTGCCCTCTCGTGCTCCTGACCCTGGGGCTCTTCACCCTCGTCCTCAACGGCGTGCTGCTGGCGCTCACCGCCGCGATCTCCGGCGCGTTCGGGATCCAGTTCGTCGTCGCCGGCCTGCTGCCGGCCGTGCTGGGGGCGGTGGTGGTCACCGTCGTGAGCACCGTCCTCAGCATCTTCGTGGGCAAGCGGGATGACGACTGACGCGGGTCCGGGCCCCGGGGGCCGCCGGAGCTAGCCGGCGGGGTTGCCCTCCCACGATCCGTACATGGGGTTCGGCAGCACGAACCACCTCCGGCCGAAGAGCTCGTAGGGCCCGGGAGGACCCTCCCGCACCCTCTGGTCCAGGCCGGGGAAGTCGTGGATGTTGTCGCCGACCCACATCACCACGTCCAGGGGAGGCAACCCGGCGGGGGTCGTCCCCTGCTGGACGGCCGCGAAGCGCCCCTCCTTGCCCCTCTCACCCTCGGCCTGGCAGAGTACGACGTCCACCTCGATCCCGAGGGCGGTCAGGTTCCGTCGCGTCGCGTCGCACACCGGCTCGTCCCGGTTGGTCACGACGGCCACCCGTCCGCCCAGGGTCCGGACGAGCTCGATGAAGCGCCCCGCGCCGGGCTGGGCCCCGGCCGCCTCCTCGCGAACCCAGTCGTTCCAAGTCTCGTTGCTGAACGCCTCGCCCCGCCGGGCCAGCCGCATCTGGTAGGTGGAGTTGTCCAGCACCGTCTCGTCGGCGTCGAGGATCACGGCCCACGTCCCGGCCTCCCGGCCCCGCGCGAGCTCCCGCGCCCGCCGGGACGCCGCCCGATAGGTCTGCAGGAAGACGGCCCGGTGCTCGGCCGAGTTCCGCGCCCAGTGGACGGACGGAGGGAGGGCCGGGCCGGTCGATCCCGGCGCCGCGGGCGTCGGGGCCGGGGTGCCCGCGCACGCCGGAAGAAGGAGCAGCGTCGAGGCGAGGAGGACGGTCCGGGGGATGCGCATGGGTCGTCGAGTGGGTTGGATCGAGGGTTCGGTCGGCGGCGATGCAGCCGGGGTCGGTCGGGTCCGGGCGGGCGTCAACCCGACCGGGCCGCCGCCAGCTCCCGGAAGTCCGACCCGGCCGGCTCCTGGTACACCCGCAGCCCGAAGCGTGGCGCCATCGAGAGCAGGTGGTCGAAGATGTCGCCCTGGACGTTCTCGTACGACACCCAGGCCGTGTCCCGGGTGAAGCAGTAGAGCTGGAGCGGCAGGCCCCTGGACGTCGGCTCGAGCTGCCGCACCAGGAGCGTCATGTCCTGGTGGATGCCCGGGTGACTCTGCAGGTACGCCAGGACGTACGCACGGAAGGTGCCGACGTTGGTGAGCCGTCGCGGGGTCGGCTCCAGTCCCTCCCGGCGGTCGGGCCGCATCCCCCTCCAACGGGCGAGCTCCGCG
>JASFUL010000007.1:0-30171 GCA_050050315.1 Gemmatimonadota bacterium | reverse complement strand
CCTCCTGGATGTCCGGGCTACCGACGGCCCCAACGCGCTGCACGTAGCCCAGCTCGTAGACGCCCTGCTCCTCGATGACCATCCGGAGGTCCCAGGGTCCGGTGCCGAAGGCGCCCGTGGACGGCCGCTCGCGCTCGAGCACCCATCCCCCGTCCCCGGCGACGAACTCGGGATCCTCGCTCAGGACCCACTCCCGCTCGAACTGGTCGATGATGCGCACCCGCGTGATCTCGTCCAGATCACTCTCGGCGAAGGACGGGGAGATCCTGACCGTCGCGCGCTGGAGGTAGCTGCTCGAGCCGCCCGGCGTCTCCTCGATCTCGGTGAAGAGCTCGAGCGACACCCGGTCCTCGAGGTCGACCATCGACTCGTCGCCACAGGCGACGGTGGTCAGGAGCGCCGGAAGGAGGCCGGCCACGAAGGTGGTACGGACGATCCGCTTCATGTATCGCTCTGGAGGTGCCGGAAAGTCGGTGTCTGGCCCGGCGCGTGCCTCGGAGAGCCATGGCCGGCCACCGGAGGAACGAACGGAGCACGGGAGTTCTGTCGCACCGGGATCCACCCGTCTTCCGCGAGAACGAACCCTAGGGGGTCGACGGGGGAGCGTCCAGCCCCTCCCGATCCCCCTGGACGCGTCGTACGAGTACGTGCAGGCCGGTCGCGGCCACCACCTCGACGACGTCGCCCTCCTCGACCCACTCGCCCTCCACCACGACCTCTCTGCGCTCGCCCGCGATGAGCGCCCAGCCGCCGGGACGGAGCGGTGACATCGCCTGACCGCGAGTCCCCGGGCGACCCGAGGGCCGGACCCCGACGGGCTCGTCCGGACTTCGCGACAGGAAGAACACGCCCACCCCCCGTCCGCGGCGCTCCGCCGCGGGGAGTCGGGACCACAGGAGCGTGGCCGCCAGCAGGACCAGAAGCGCCGACGCGAGCAGGACCGCCCCGGCCCGGGCGTGATCGAGATGGGCCGGCCCCGGCCCGATCATCACCAGGTAGGCCCCGGCGCCGACGAGGAGGATCCCCACGCCCCCCTGGACGCGCAGCATGGCGTTCTCCAGGGCGGGCCAGAGCACCGCGACCCCGGCGAGGATGGGAACGGTGGTCCAGAGGGGGGTCCCGTCGACCAGGTGTGCCAGGACGAACGTCCCCAGCGCCAGGAGTCCGGCCCAGCCGGCCCGGTGGAACCCCTGCGACCGGATCTCGACGACGAGGCCCAGGAAGGCGAGGGTCAGGAGGACGGCTGCCGGGACCGGGTGGTTGAAGAGGTGTACCGCGGCCACGGATCGACCGGGTTCAGCGGGGAGAGACTCCGAGCACCTGGCAGGCGTAGTAGGCCCTGCGAAGGGCCGTGCTCCACTGCCGGTCCTCGAGGGCCAGGCGTGCGCCCCTCAGGAGGCGGTCTCCTCGCTCGAGCCAGGTGCGGTCGGCGTCGTCCGACCGTCGGGCGACGGTCAGCCGGCGATCCGCGCGCGCCACCAGCGTGCGAGCGACGCCTTCGGGGCCGACGGCCCGCAGGGCATCGGAGCCCCGCAACGTGGCCACGAGGGCGTCCGCGTGACGCCCGTCGTCGAGCGCCTTCGCGGCCACGGCCCGGTATCGCTCCGCCTCGGAGATCCGCGCGGCCATCTCCGGGCTGGCCTCGCCGGCCGGCAGGCTCGCCGTCGCGTCCAACGCGGCGCCCAGCCGGAGGTGCGCGTCCCGGACGGCGGCCGGTCCCAGCGCCTCGGCCAGGGGTCCGGAGGCCCTCACGTACGCCTCCTCGCGAAGCGCCTGCGATCCGTCGGCACCCTCGTCCCAGGACCCGATCCAGAGATCGATGGCGCCGGACAACCGGTTCAGGGTCCCGGTGCGACCGATCAGGTCGGGCAGCGACGGCAGATCCACGTCCACCAGCAGCGCCGGCCGGCTCTCCTCGGTCACCAGGAGCGCGGTGGGATCGGACTCGGCGTCGTGACACGCCGACACGGCCAGCGTGACGAAGAGACACACGCATCCCCGGCGGATCGTGGACGGAACGGGGAGAAATGAGGCCATGCGCACGCGTGTCCGGACGTCGGGTCGTGTTGGAACGAGGAATCTAAGGGCAAATCCCGTGCCCGCGAAAGCCGTCCCGCCGCGCCCTCCGGACGTCGGACGTCCGGTGAGTCTGCTTGACCGCCGCGCCGACGGCCCGGTAGCATGGAGCCGGGATCCGACGGCTCCGGGCCATCCCCACCCCCGACGGTCGGCCGTGGGAACGCAAGCGCGACTCGGACGTACACGGTCCGACAGCGCCGTCCCTGCGGGCCGCCCCGGCGACCCACCATCCCGACCGAACAGGAGTCTCGATGTCCGATCAGAAGGAGCTCGTCCACTACGAGGTGAAGGACCGCATCGCCCTCCTCACGCTCGACGACCCGCCGGCCAACACCTACACCTACGAGATGATGCAGGATCTCGATCGGCAGATCCTGCGCGCACGGATGGACGACGACGCCGAGGTGATCGTCCTCGTGGGGGCGGGTGAGAGGTTCTTCAGCGCCGGCGCCGACATCGGCATGCTCGCGGAGGTCACGTCGGGCTTCAAGTACTGCTTCTGCCTCCACGCCAACGAGACGCTGAACCGCCTGGAGCACACGCCGAAGCTCACGATCGCCGCGCTCAACGGACACACGGTGGGCGGGGGACTCGAGATCGCCATGGCCGCGGACCTCCGGATCGCCCGGAAGGACGGTGGCAAGGTGGGCCTGCCCGAGGTCACCCTCGGCGTCCTTCCGGGGACCGGCGGCACCCAGCGTCTCACCCGGTTGATCGGGAAGAGCCGCGCCATCGAGATGATGGCCACGGGCGACACGTTCGGATTCGATCGGGCCCTGGAGCTCGGGCTCGTGAACCAGATCCTCGACGCCGACGACCGGAACTCGTTCCTGGGCCAGGTGCTCGAGTACGCCCGGCAGTTCACCACGCCGAACAAGGCGACCAAGGCCATCGGCTACATCAAGCGGTCCGTGCAGACCGGAGGGGAGCTCCCGTTCGAGCAGGCCCTGGCCCTGGAGCGCGAGCTCCAACAGCAGCTCTTCCAGAGCAGCGACGCGCGCGAGGGCCTCACGGCCTACGTCGAGAAGCGGAAACCGCAGTTCGAGGGACGCTGAGGCCGTGCCCACCGACGCCATGGAAGGACTCCGCACCCGGCTCTGGATCGGGAACGAATGGGTGGACGCGGAAGCGGGCGGGACCATCCAGACGCGGAACCCGGCCACGGGCGAGGTCATCGCCGAGGTGGCCGAGGCCCGGGAAGCCGACGTGGCCCGGGCCGTCGGGGCCGCCCGCGAGGCCATGGCCGACGGAGCCTGGCGGAACCTGAGCCCCCACCGGCGCTCCCGGCTGCTCTGGCGACTGGCCGACCTGATCGAGGAACACGCCGAGGAGCTGGCCAGGCTCGAGACGGCGGACAACGGCAAGCCGTTCTTCGAGAGCCGGAAGGTCGACCTCCCGAGCGTGGTGGAGAACTTCCGGTACTTCGCCGGGATGGCCGACAAGGTGCACGGAGCCACGATCCCGGTGGCCGGACCCTTCCTGAACTACACGCTCCGCGAGCCCGTGGGCGTGGTGGGGTGCATCGTGCCCTGGAACTTCCCGCTCTCGCTGGCCTCCTGGAAGGTCGCCCCCGCCCTGGCGTGCGGGAACGCGGTGGTGCTCAAGCCGGCCGAGCAGACGCCGCTCACGGCCCTGCGCCTCGGGGAGCTGGCCGCCGAGGCGGGCTTCCCTCCCGGAGTCCTGAACGTGGTGCCCGGCTTCGGCGAGACCGCCGGGTCGGCGCTGGTCCGGCACGCCGACGTCGACGCCATCGCGTTCACCGGCTCCACCGAGGTCGGCAGGACCGTCATGCGCGAGGCCGCCGACACGCTGAAGAAGGTCTCCCTCGAGCTGGGCGGGAAGAGTCCGAACATCGTCTTCGCCGACGCCGACCTGAAGGCGGCGGTCCGGGGGGCGGGCACGGGGATCTTCTACGGGAAGGGCGAGGTCTGCGCCGCCGGCTCCCGTGTCCTCGTCGAGCGCTCCGTCTACGACGACTTCGTCGAGGCGTTCGCGGCCCGGGCCGAGAAGATGACGGTGGGCGACCCGATGGATCCGGGAACCCGCCTCGGGGCGATCGTCACGCCCGAGCAGCTCGAGCGGGTGATGGGGTACGTCGAGTCCGGAAAGAAGGAGGGCGCTCGCCTCGTGGCCGGGGGCGAGCGGGCCGAGTGGAACGGAGGCGGCAACTTCGTGCGCGCCACCGTGTTCGCCGACGTCGACCCGGACATGACCATCGCCCGGGAGGAGATCTTCGGCCCCGTGGCCGCCGTGATCCCGTTCGAGGACGTCGACGACGGCGTCGCCAGGGCCAACCGGACGATCTACGGGCTGGCCGCGGGCATCTGGACCCGGGACGTCGGCAAGGCGCACCGGGTGGCGCGCGAGATCCAGGCCGGGACCGTCTGGATCAACACGTACAACCAGTACGACGCGGGCTCCCCCTTCGGCGGGTACAAGCAGAGCGGGTTCGGACGGGACCTGGGCTTCGAGGCGGCGCTCGAGAAGTACACCCAGGTCAAGAGCGTCTGGGTCGCCGTGGACGGATAGAACGGGTTCGACGGGGCGGACGACGGGTCGGACGGCGGACGTCGAGGAGAGAACCTCGGAAAGAGCGGGAGGCCGGATGAAGCTGCGTCGGGTGGAGGAGGGAGACCTCGAGGCGCTGGCCCGCCTCTACCGCGAGAGCGTGCGCGCCGAGGCGCGGGGCCACTACGGCGACGCCCAGATCGAGGTCTGGGCTTCGTTCCCCGAGCGCGAGGAGGACTTCCGGGCGTTCGTCCTCGACCCGCACACCCTGGTCGCCGAGGACGAGTCGGGGATCCTCGGATTCGGCGGACTCTACGAGGACGGCCACCTGGCGTCCCTCTACGTGCGGAGCGACCGGACCCGGGGCGGCGTGGGGACGGCGCTCCTCTCGGCGCTGCTCGAACAGGGGGAGCTGGAAGGCATCGAGACCTTCCGGACGGAAGCCAGCGAGATGAGCCGCGGCCTGTTCGAGCGCTTCGGCTTCGTCCTCGACTCGGTGGAAGTGGTGGAGCGAGGCGGCGAAGCGATCCCCCGCTACCGGATGGTCCTCGACCGGGACGCCGGGATGGGGACGTAGGGGCCGGGCCATTTCCTGGAGGGGAGACCCATGAGAAACGCGGTCATCGTCGACGCCGTCCGCACGCCAGTGGGCCGACACGGCGGCGTCCTCGCTCCGGTCCGCCCGGACGACCTCGCCGCCCGGGTGATCTCGGCGCTCCTGGAGCGCACGGGCCTCGAGCCCGGCCTCGTGGACGACGTCATCCTCGGCTGCATCAACCAGGCGGGTGAGGACAACCGCAACGTGGCCCGCATGGGCCTCCTGCTGGCCGGGCTTCCCGTCGAGGTCCCCGGACAGACCGTCAACCGACTCTGTGGGTCGGGCCTGCAAGCGGTGGTCTCGGCCTTCCACGCGATCCGGGCGGGCGAGGGCGAGGTGTTCGTGACCGGCGGCGTGGAGAGCATGAGCCGGTCGCCCTGGGTGATGATGAAGCCCGAGCGGGCGTATCCCCGGGGCGTACCCGAGACGGCGGATACCGTCCTCGGCTGGCGCCTCGTGAACCCCACCATGCCGTCGCACTGGACGATCGGGCTCGGAGAGACGGCCGAGGTCGTGGCCGAGGAGAAGGGCGTCGGCCGGGAGGAACAGGATGCGTTCGCGCTGGAGAGTCAGCGCCGGGCCGCCGCCGCCATGGAGGCGGGTCGTTTCGACGCCGAGATCGTGCCGGTCGAGGTGCCCCGACGGCGCGGCGACCCCCTCGTGGTCGACACCGACGAGCACCCTCGTCCCGACACGACGCTCGAGGCGTTGGCCCGGCTCCGCCCCGCCTTCCGCGAGGGGGGCACCGTCACCGCCGGAAACGCCAGCGGCATCAACGACGGCGCGGCCGCGCTGCTGGTGGTCGAGGAGGAGCACGCCCGGGAGCTGGGGCTCGAGCCCCTCGCGCGCGTCGTCGCCACGGCGGTGGCCGGGATCGACCCGGACCGGATGGGGCTCGGTCCGATCCCCGCGACGCGGTCGGTCCTGGCCCGGGCCGGCTGGACGACGAACGACCTCGACCTCACCGAGCTCAACGAGGCGTTCGCCGCCCAGGCCCTCCCCTGCATCGACGAGCTGGGCCTGGATCCCGACACCACGAACGTGAACGGGGGCGCCATCGCCCTCGGCCACCCGGTGGGATGCTCGGGGGCGCGGATCCTCACGACCCTCCTCCACGAGATGAAGCGCCGGGACGCCCGGCGGGGGCTCGCCACCATGTGCATCGGGGTCGGCCAGGGGATCGCCGCGCTGGTGGAGCGGGACTGACGTGTCCGACGACGCCGGCCCCGGCGCACCCGCGCCCCCCGAGATCCGCACCGTCGCCGTGCTCGGCGCGGGCACCATGGGTCACGGGATCGCGCAGGTGTGCGCCCAGGCGGGGTTGGACGTCCGGCTCCACGATCCCGACCCGCACGCGCTCGAGGGCGGGCTCGATCGAATCCGCGCCAACCTCGACAAGGGCGTGGAGCTCGGAAAGGTCGAGGCCGAGGAGCGGCGTCGGGCGCTCGAGCGCCTCGCGCCCGCCGCCGAGCTGGACGACGCGGTGGGACGCGCGGACGCGGTGGTGGAGGCCGCCCCGGAGAAGCTCGAGCTCAAGCGGGCGATCTTCCGGGAGGTGGAGGCGGCGACGCCCGACGACGCGCTCCTGGCGACGAACACGAGCTCGATCAGCGTCGCGGCCATCGGCCAGGCCCTCGAGCGACCCGAGCGCTTCCTGGGTCTGCACTTCTTCAACCCGGTCCACATCATGGGACTCGTGGAGGTCGTGTGGAGCGCGGACACCCGCGAGGCGCGGCTCGAGCAAGCGATCTCGCTGGTGCGACGCCTGGGCAAGGAGCCCGTGGTGGTGCGGGACTCCCCGGGCTTCGCTTCCTCCAGGCTCGGCGTGATCCTGGCGCTCGAGGCCATCCGGATGCTCGAGGAGGAGGTGGCCTCTGCGCAGGACATCGACCGCGCCATGGAGCTCGGCTACCGGCACCCCATGGGTCCGCTGCGCCTCACCGACCTGATCGGGCTGGACGTGCGCCTCGGGATCGCCGAGTACCTCCACGAGGCGCTGCGTAGCGAGGCGTTCCGGCCTCCGCAGCTCCTCCGCCGGATGGTGGAGGAAGGACGCACGGGCCGGAAGGCCGGACGGGGCTTCTACGACTGGAGCGACGACGGATGAGCGGGAGCGGGCACGGATGAGCGGGAGCGACGAGCAGCAGGTCCTGGTGGAGCGCGAAGGCCCCGTGGCCGTGATCACGCTCAACCGCCCCGACAAGCTCAACGCGCTGAACTCGGCGGTGCGCAGGGAGATCATGGAGGCCGTCGACCAGCTGGCGTTCGACGACGCGGTGAAGGTGGCCGTCCTCCACGGCTCCGGCGAGAAGGCGTTCGTGGCGGGAGCGGACGTCGCGGAGTTCGCGGGCCGGACGCCGGCCGAGCAGCGGGACGTGTACCGTCGCCGGCGGGTGTACGACGCCGTGGCCGAGTTCCCGAAGCCCATCATCGCCGCCGTCCACGGATACTGCCTCGGGGGCGGCTCGGAGCTGGCCCTCGCGTGCGATCTGCGCGTGGCCGACCGGACGGCGCGCTTCGGCCAGGCCGAGATCCGCATCGGGCTGATTCCCGGTGCGGGGGGCACGCAGCGCCTGGCACGGCTCGTGGGACCCGGCCAGGCGATGCGCATCGCCCTCACGGGCGACACGGTGGACGCCGAAGAGGCGTGGCGGATCGGGCTTGTGGAGTTCCTGGTGGACGAGGGACGCCACGTGGAGAAGGCCCTCGAGATCGCCGGCCGCATGGCGCGCTGGAGCCCGGTGGCCCTGGGCCTGGTCAAGAAGTCGGTGCGGCAGGCGCTCGAGGGGCCCCTGTCGGCCGGCCTGGCCTACGAGCGCGAGCTGTTCCTGGCGGCCTTCGCCAGCGACGACGGGCGCGAGGGGGTGCGCGCCTTCATCGAGAAGCGGGACCCCGAATGGACGGGGAGATAGGGTGAGCGCCCGGACCGCGCGGGTCGTCGCCGTCGTCTACTTCCTCTCGTTCGCGGTGGCCGTGACGTGGCCGGGGATGATCCCCTTCAACCGGATCTTCCCCTTGGTGCTGGGCCTTCCGTTCTCCCTCTTCTGGATCGCGCTGTGGGTGACGGGCGGGGTCCTGGTGCTCTGGCTGCTGGACGTCGCCGAGAAGCGCGAGGAGCGGCGGTGAAGGGCGCCCCGAGGGAGGAGGCGGGCTGATGGAGCGCTGGCAGCTCGTCACCGTCATCCTCTTCGGCTACCTCGCCGTCACCCTGGCCATCGGGCTCGCCGCCGGTCGGAAGAGCTCGAAGAGCGTGACCGGGTACGTGGCGGGAGACCGGAGCTTCGGGCTGCTGGTGATGTACTTCGTGACCGGAGCCACCATCTTCAGCGCCTTTGCCTTCCTCGGCGGACCCGGATGGGCGTATTCCCGGGGCGCGGCGGCCTTCTACATCATGTCGTACGGTGTCCTGGGGATCGCCCCATGGTACTGGGTGGGCCCGAAGACGGCCGACATCGGGCGGCGGAAGGGCTACGTGACCCAGGCGCAGCTCGTCGTCGGCCGCTTCCCTTCCCGCTCCCTCTCGCTCCTGTTCGCGGTCCTGAGCGTCATGGCGTTCGTCCCCTACGTCACCCTCCAGATGCAGGGCGCCGGGCTGGTGATCGAGTCGGTCACGGACGGGCACATCCCCCTCTGGGCCGGAGCGGCGCTCGCCTACGGGATCGTGCTCCTGTACGTCCTCACCAGCGGCGTCGCCGCCGTGGGGTGGACGAACACGTTCCAGGGCATCTTCATGCTGGTCATCGCGTGGACGCTGGGACTCTGGCTCCCGATCCGGCTGTACGGCGGGGTGGGCGAGATGTTCACCCGCATCGCCGCGGAGCGCCCGGAGCTCCTGACGGTTCCGGGCCTCGATGCCGCCGGCGATCCGTGGAGCTGGGGGGCCTACTCCACGGCCATCCTCGTCAGCGCCATCGGCTTCACCATGTGGCCACACCTGTTCATGAAGGCGTACACGGCCAGGAACGACGAGACGCTCAGGCGGACGATCATCCTCTTCCCCACCTTCCAGCTCTTCCTGATCCCGGTCTTCCTCATCGGGTTCGCCGGGGTCCTCTTCCCCCTGGCGCCGGACAACCCGGACCAGATCCTCCCGTTCATGATCCTGGAGACCCAGCTTCCGGCGGTGGTCGTCGGTCTCTTCTGCGCTGGCGCCCTCTCGGCGTCCATGTCCACCGGCGACGCGCTCATGCACGCAGCGGCCTCGGTGGCGGTGGAGGACGGGCTGCGACCCTTCGCCAGGCTGGACGACCGTCAGCAACGCATCCTCATGCGGGCCATCGTGGTGGCGGTGGGGGTCGCTGCCTACTGGTCGGCGATCGACGAGGACTCCTCCCTCGTGCAGCTCCTGCTCACCTCCTACGGCATCATCGCCCAGTTCGCCCCCACCGTCTTCGCCGCGCTCTACTGGCGTCGTGCGACCACGCCCGGGGCCGTGGCCGGCCTGGCCGCGGGGGCGCTCACCAGCGTGTTCTTCTACGTCAACCCGGAGCTGCGACCCTTCGGCATCCACGAAGGCATCATGGGGATCCTCGTGCACGTCCCCGTGCTCGTCGCGGTCAGCCTCGCGACGAAGCCCCAGCCACCGGGACACGTCGAGGCGTTCGTGGAGCCGGGCGGCGGAACCGGGACCGATCGCTCCGGGTCGGCGCGGAGGGAGGGATGAGCGAGGCACCCGACGTGGGGGAAGAGGGCGCCCTGGCGGAGCTCCGCGAGCGCATCACGCGACTCGACGAGGACCTCGTGCGCCTGGTGGGAGAGCGTCGCGCGCTGGTCCTCGAGATCGGGCGCGTGAAAGAGCGACTCGGCCTCCCCGTCCTCGACCCGGCCAGGGAAGCGCGGGTGGTGCGGCGCGCGGCGGAGCTGGCCCGGGGTGCGGGCGTGGACGAGGAGCTCGTGCGGGACGTGATCTGGAGGATCGTGGCCAGCGCCCGGGAGGTCCAGGAGGGGCGCACCAGCTGGGGTCCTCCCGATCCCGCCACCCCGGACGAGCCACGGGGCCCGACCGGCTAGGTCACGAGCCCCGTCTCTCCTCCGGCCGCCGCGGCGCGGCCCGGCTCAGTCGTCGGCCACCTTCGTCCTGCTCCGCCCCCCGAGGGACGCGATCACCTGGCTCGACGTCCCCACCGGGATCCGCAGGGCGTACGACGCGCCCGGGGGGGTCGAGCCTCGCACCAGGTGCGGATTGAGATCCCTCATCAGGTCGATGGGGATCTCCAGGGATGCCGCGACCGTCGAGAGCGATGTGCCGCCGGGCACCCAGACGCGGTCGAACTCGTAGGCTCCGACGGGCTTCACGTCGAATCCGAAGCGGGCCGCCTGTCGGGCGAGGGTCGCCGCCGCGAGGAGCTTCGGGACGTACTCCCGGGTCTCCCGGGGCAGATGGTCGATGATCTCCCAGTAGACCGCCTCGTCCCCCTTCCGGCCGCCCGCGTGCCGTCTCAGGACCCGGTCCACCCGACCCGGTCCGGCGTTGAAGGCGGCCGCCGCCAGGTACCACGAGTCGTAGCGGTCGTGAAGCCACTCGAGGTAGTCGAGGGCCGCCCCGGTGGCCTTCACCGGGTCCCGGCGCTCGTCGACCCACCGGTCGACCCGCAGGCCGTACTGCTTGGCCGTGGGACCCATGAACTGCCAGACCCCCACCGCGGAGGCGCGAGACGTGGCACGCGCGGAGAAGCCCGACTCGATCATGGCGAGATAGAGCAGGTCTTCGGGCATCCCCCGGTTCCGGAGCTGCGTCCGAATGAGGTCCGCGTAGAGGCTCTCACGGGCGAGGAAGCGCTCGAAGGTCCTCTTCTGATCGGTGCGGAAACGCCGCATCCACTTCTCGACGCGGGCGTTCATCTCCATCGGGAGCTCCACCGTGGGCTGCACGTCCGCCACGGGCGTTGCGCCCGTCTCGGCGGCGGGGGAGCCACCGTCCCACGCGACCACCGCGGCGACCGCGGCCCCACCCACGGCGAGGAGGAAGACGGCCCGGGCCGGCACCCACGAGCGGCGCCCACCGGCGGTCTTCGGCCCGGCGGAAGACGCCGTGGCTCGACTTGTCTCCATCTCCTGCCTCCCTGTCTCGCCCCTCCTCCCTGTCCACCGGCCCTGGATACACGTCGGCCGACGGTCGGGTGGGGGGTGGAATCCGGAACGGCTCGGATCGACTCGTACCTACATCACCGGAACGGAAAAAGGTCCGCCTCGGAGTCCCGGGGCGGACCTCCTGGGCGCGGGTGGCGCCGTTCGCGTCAGGCCTCGGTCGGATAGACCGAGACGCTGTTCTGCCGGCGGCGGAACGTCTCGAAGGTCACGAGGCCGTCCACCGTCGCGAACAGCGTGTCGTCGTTTCCGCGGCGGACGTTCTTGCCGGGGTGGAAGCGGGTCCCCCGCTGACGGACGATGATGCCCCCCGCCCGCACGAACTCGCCGCCGAACCGCTTGACGCCGAGACGCTTCGGGTTGCTGTCGCGTCCGTTCCGGCTCGAGCCTACACCTTTCTTGTGAGCCATCTGCCTGCCTTCCTGTCCAGTGGATCGGGGAGGATCGTCCTCAGACGACGACCTCGTCCACCCGGATCTCGGTGAACTTCTGCCGGTGCCCCTGCTTCCTGCGGTAGCCCTTCCGACGCTTGCGCTTGAAGACGATGATCTTGTCGTCGCGGCCGTGCCGGAGTACCTCCGCCTTCACCCGCGCACCCTCGACGACCGGCGTGCCGACGGAGACGTCGTCCCCGTCGCCGGTGAGAAGCACCTCGTCGAACTCGATGCTCTCGCCCGTCTCCACGTCGAGGCTCGGGACGCGGATCTTCGCACCCGGCTCGGCGCGGAACTGCTTCCCACCCGTCTTGAATACGGCGTACATGTCTGTCATCCCTGAGCCGCGGATCGTCGAATGCGCGAGGCGTAGAGCCTATGAATTTCTCCGTCTCGGTCCGACAGGTCAAGGTGCGGGCCGGTCGGAGCCGTGGACGGCCCCGTTGGACCGCCCTAGCCGATGGTGTACTTCTCCGTCACGTCGGTCTCGGCCGGCCCCGCGAGCAGTCGGAATTCGTCCTGACGGACCAGGGGATCGTCGCGTAGATCCAGCTCCAGCCGCGTCTTCTTCCGCAATCGCTTGAGGAAGTCGGGCTCCTCCTCGAGCACCTGGAGCGCCACCTCCGGATGGACGCGCACGACGAGGGAGCGCTCGTCGCCAGCGGCGCGCTTCACGCTCCGCTCGATCCTCCTGACCACGGTGGCCGGGGTGTAGAGCCGGCCGGTTCCGCCGCAGTGCTCACACGGTTCGGTCAGGGACTGGAAGAGGCTCGGCCGCACCCGCTGCCGGGTCATCTCGATCAGCCCGAGGCTGCTCACCTCGAAGGTCTTGGTCCGCGCCCGGTCCCGGCCGAGGTGGCTGCGAAGCTCGTGCAGGACCCGGTCCCGGTGCTCCTGCGCCTCCATGTCGATGAAGTCGACGACGATGATGCCACCGATGTCCCGCAGCCGCAGCTGCTTCGCCACCTCCCGGGCGGCATCCAGATTCGTCCGGAGGATCGTCTTCTCGGGGTCCTTGCGACCCGTGTAGCGTCCGGTGTTGACGTCGATGGAGACCAGCGCCTCGGTGGGCTCGATCACGATGTAGCCGCCGGACGGCAGGTTCACCCGACGCTGGAAGGCGCGTTGGATCTCGTCCTCCACCCCGTAGGCGTCGAAGAGCGAGGCGTCGCCGTCGTGCAGGTGGAGCCGATCCAGGAGCTCGGGCTCGATCTGCCGGATGTAGTTGCCGAGTTCCCGGTGGAGCTCCGGCGAATCCACCCGGATGGCGTCGAACTTGTCGCTGAAGAGGTCTCGCACGACGCCGCTCACCAGCTCCGCCTCGCCGTGCAGGAGGGCCGGCGGGCTCTTCCCCTTCGCTCGTCGCTGGGTCTTCGCCCAGAGCTCCCTCAGCCGGTCGAACTCCTGCTGGAGGGTCTTCCGGTTGACCTCCTCGCCCACCGTGCGGACGATGACCCCGCCCGAGCCGGGTTGGACGATCTCCCGTGCCAGCGACCGCAGTCGGGAACGCTCTTCCCGGTCGTCGATCTTCCGGCTCACGCCGACGTGGTCGGAGCCCGGCATGTAGACGAGCGTGCGACCGGGCAGGGAGATCTGGGCCGTGAGTCGGGGACCCTTCGTGCCGATGGGCTCCTTCGTGACCTGGACCATGATCTCCTGTCCCTTCTGGAGCTGGTCCTGGATCGGCGGGTACTTCCGGCTCCGCCGCCCTTCCCCGTTGCCGCGGGAGCCGTTGTCGTCCCCGTTGTCGTCGTCGTCGTCGACTTCGTTGCCGAGGTCGGAGACGTGGAGGAAGCCGGCCTTCTCCGTGCCGATATCCACGAAGGCCGCCTGGATTCCGGCGATCACGGCCTCCACCCGACCCAGGTAGATGTCGCCCACCATCCGACCCTGATCGGGACGGTCGAGCATGATCTCGACGAGCTGGTCGTCTTCCAGCAGGGCCACCCACGACTCCTGGTGGGTGGCGGTCACAAGTATCTCGCGCCGCAAGGTGTCAGGTCTCCCGTCTACACCCGGGCCACGGTCGTCGGGAATCGCCGGCCACGCCCCGCTCCCGCCTCCGCGACGGGCGTCGCGGCCACGGGGTCGGCGGACCTCCGGGTTCCCTCGGGGCTCCGAAGCCCTGGTCTCAGTTCGCTGCCCCGGCGGTCTCGCGGTCCGGTGACCGCTCGACCGCCAGGGCGTGTCGCTCCTCGTCGCTGTCCCGCATCTCCCGGAGGAGATGCCGTGCGATGACGAGGCGCTGGATCTCGCTCGTGCCCTCTCCGATCTCGCAGACCTTGGCGTCGCGCGCCATCCGCTCGACCGGATACTCGTCGCTGTAGCCCGCTCCGCCCATCAGCTGGATGGCCTGGAGCGTCGCCCGCATGGCGAGCTCGCTGCAGAAGAGCTTCGCCATCGCCGCCTCCTTCCCAAAGGGTTGGCCGTGCTCCTTCAACCAGGCGGCGTGATACGTCAGGTGTCGTCCCGCCTCGATGTCGGTGGCCATGTCCGACAGGCGGAACTGCACCTGCTGGAAATCCCAGATCTTCTTGTGGAACTGCTCCCGCTCGCTGACGTACCGCATCGCCACGTCGAACGCCCCCCGGGCCAGACCCAGGGAGAGCGCCGCGACGCCGATCCGTCCCGCGTCGAGCGTCTTCATGAAGTTGATGAAACCGCGACCTTCCTCGCCCAGGCGATTCTCCTCGGGCACGAATGCGTCTTCGAGGAGGAGCTCGCGGGTGTCGGAAGCCCGCCACCCCATCTTGTCTTCCTTCTTTCCGGCCCGGACGCCCTCGATGAACTCGAGCTCGTCGGCGTGACCGACCCCGAGCTCCCGCGCCCGGTCCAGATCCACCGTCGGCTTGGTGACGATGAACGAGGTGATACCCCGCGACCCCCGCGAAGGATCGGTCAGGGCGGTCACGACGAAGATCTCACCCACGCCGGCGTGGGTGATGAAGATCTTCGACCCGTCGAGACGGTACCCGCCGCCCTCCCGGACGGCGCGAGTCCGGGTGCCCCCCGAGTCGGATCCGGCCCCGGGCTCGGTCAGCCCGAAGCCGCCCAGCACCTTCCCGGAGGCCAGGAGCGGGACGTACTTCTCCCTTTGCTCCCGGGTCCCGAAGTTCAGGATGGGAGAGCATCCCAACGTCGTGTGGGCGGAGACGGTGATGGCGTGGCTGGCGTCGAAGCGGGCCAACTCCTCGACCACCAGGATGTAGCTCAGGTAGTCACGTCCCATGCCCCCGAGCTCCCGGGGAACCGGCACGCCCATGAGCCCCATCTCGCCCATGGCCTTCACGTTCCCCCAGGGAAACTCGGCGCGGGCGTCCAGCTCTCGAGCCACCGGAACGATGGCGTCCCGCGCGAAGGCCGTGACGCTCCGCTGGAGCTCGATGTGGTCTTCGCTGAGGTACCGTTGCATGGCCGCCCTCGAGGGGTCCTGGAACCGAAAGGTCTGCGTAGAAGCTAGCCGGGCGGCCCGGGTCGATAAAGTGTCGGGGCACAGCGGTCACAACGCCCGCAGGGCCCGGGGGCCGCTTCGTCCCCGAAGTACTCCAGCAGGACGCGCCGCCGGCAGGTCGAGCCGACCGCGTAGCGCCGGACGGCCCGCAGCCGCGCCAGCCCGGCCCGCCGGAGCCGGCGCGCCCGGGCGAAGTCCGGGCGTCCCGGCCGCAGGGACACCCCCTCCTTCCAGGCCGCGCCCGCGCCCGTGTCTCCGCCGCCGGAGGCCGGGCCCGTCCCCGCCCCCCCGCCGAGCCGCAGGAGACCCGATCCCGACAGCGCGCGGAGGGCGGCGGCGCTCCGCTCCGGGCTCCATCCACCCCCCAGGGCCCTGGCGAGCTCCCGGAGATCCACCGTACCCCGCCGGTCGGTCCCGAGGCGCCGGAGCAGAGCCCGCCGGACCCTCCGGAGCACCCGCACCGGCGGCCGGCTCCGATCGAGGAACGACCGGTGGAGCGCCTGGTCTCCCCGGGCGTGGAGGACCACGCAGCGGGCCGGCTCCCCGTCCCGCCCCGCTCGCCCGGCCTCCTGGTAGTACGCCTCGAGGCTCCCGGAGACCGCCAGGTGCAGGACGAGCCGGACGTCGGGCTTGTCGACGCCCATGCCGAAGGCGTTGGTGGCGACCACGATCGGCGTGTGTCCCTCCATGAAGGACGCCTGGACGCGAGCCCGCGACCCGGGTCGCATCCCGGCGTGGTAGACCCCGACGGGCAACCCGAGAGCGGCCACGCGGTCCCTGACCCGCTCGGCGACGCCGCGGGTGGGCACGTACACCACGGCGGTCCCCCGACCTGAACGCACGACCCCCCTCAGGAGCTCCCGGGCGATCTTGCGCCGCTCGGCCTCCCCCCGCACGCGCACGACGTCCCAGCGCAGGTTCGGACGATCGAAGCTGCCGATCACACGGACCGGTCTGCGCAGCCCGAGGACCCGCTCGATCTCCCCCCGGACGCGGGGCGTCGCCGTCGCGGTCAGGGCCATGCAGGGGACTCCGAGCGTGCGGCGGACGCTGCCGAGGCGGAGATAGGCCGGCCGGAAGTCGTGGCCCCACTGGCTGATGCAGTGCGACTCGTCGACGGCCAGCAGCGAGACGGGTACGCGGGAGATCAGCGCGCGGAAGCTCGGCACGCCGAAGCGCTCCGGCGCCACCAGGATCAGGCGCACGCGCCGCTGGCGCAGAGCCTCCAGCACCTCCCGCCGGCGCCCCCCCGGAAGGGCCGCGTGGAGCGCGTGGGCCGCGATCCCGGCTCGGCGCGCACGATTCACCTGATCGTCCATGAGGGACACCAGGGGGCTCACCACGACGGTCAGGCCGGGGAGGAGCGCCGCGGGGAGCATGTAGCACACGCTCTTGCCGCCGCCCGTGGGGAGGACGCCCAGGGCGTCGCGGCCGCCCATCGCGGCCCGCACGAGCCGCTCCTGTCCCGGTCGGAAGCCCGGGTATCCGAAGTGACGGTCGAGGGCCGGAAGGAGGTCGTGGGCGATGGGCACGACAGGACGTTGCCCCCGGCGGGCGGGCGTCCCAATGGGCGCGGGGGAACCGACCCCGCCCGGTCAGGCTTCCTCGCCCTCTTCTTCCGGAGCCGGGATGAACCGCAGGAAGAACCCGACGACCAGCACGGCGATGGCCGCCCAGATCAGCCACCGGGCGTCGAAGTAGATCCCCAGGACCCCCAGGATCGCGCCCGCGCCGAACAGCCGCACCCGCCACGTGAGGTGCTTCACTTCGCGGTCCGGGTCGTGGTCGACGAAGACCATGGGGTCAGCCCCGATCGAGGAATCGCCGCACGCCCTCCCGGCACGCGTCGGTCATGCGGGCGAGGGCGTTGACCTCGGCGCCCCGCCCGATGCCGTCCTCGAACGCGACGCCGTCCAGCCCGTAGAGGAGGCGCTTCGACAGCGCGACGGCCGAGGCGGGTCGCGACGCCAGCTCTGCCAGGTAGGCGCGGACGTCCTCCTCGAACGAGTCGGCGGCGACGATCCGCGCCACGAGGCCGAGCCGGTGCGCCTCGGGGGCGGACACCCGGTGCCCCCGGGCGACGAGCTCGAAGGCCCGGGCCTCGCCCACCTTCCGGCGGAGGATGGCCATCACCATCGCGGGGACGAAGCCCAGGTGGACCTCCGGGTAGCCGAGCTCGGCGTCCTCGTGGGCCAGGACGATGTCGCACGCCGAGGCCAGACCGCAGCCTCCGGCCAGCGCGCGGCCGTGCACCACCGCCACGATGGGCCGGGGGTGACGCCGCATCGCCACGAACAGGTCGCCCAGCGCCTGGGCGTCCGCAAGGCTCTCCTCGGCTCCCATCCCGGCGATCTCCTCCAGGGCGGCCAGGTCCGCGCCCGAGCAGAAGTCCGGGCCGGTTCCCCGGAGCGCCACCACCCGTACGGCCTCGTCCGCGGCGGCCCGGCCCAGCTCCCGCCGGAGCGCGCCGACCAGCTCCCCGTTCAGCGCGTTCCGCTTCTCGGGCCGGTTCAGCCAGAGGGTGACCACCCCCTCCTCGGACGTCTCCCGGCGGACCACGGCGTCGCTCATCGTCCGCCCCCGGCGCCGCCGTGGGCAGGATCCGACGCCCCCTCCCTCGGGGGCCTCCCCCGCCCGCGCACGGCCTCGGCCACCTCGTCGGGCACCTCGACCTCCATCCTCAACAGCGCCGTGCTGAACACCTTCCCCTGCGCGTCGTTCATGAGCGACACCGTCCCACCTCCGTCCAGGGCGTTGTGGAGGAGGAAGTTGAGCGCGTACAGGTTGGGAAGCTCGAACCGCTCGACCTCCCCCACCATGTCGCCGAAGTGGCGCTTCACCGCCTCCGGGGTCACCAGGGAACGGAGGAGGTCCCAGTCCTCGGACCGGTACGCGATCAGCCCGACGTTGGCCGTGTCGCCCTTGTCGCCCGAGCGGGCGTGGGCGAGGTCCAGCAGGGGGATCCGGGTCATACGTCCAGCACCTCCACCTCGAGATGGGGCCGCACCACGTCCTTGGCCACGAGGGCGGGCCAGTACGCCATGATCTCGGTCACGCGGGGGCGCCCTCCGGCGAAGCCCGTCACCGAGGGTGGCCCGGTCAGGACGAGAGGCGCCACCTCCCGGGTGAAGCGCTCCACCGCCGCCCGATCGTGCCCCCGAACCCCGACCCGGAGCTCCACCTCCGGCAGGTCCGCGGGGGGTGGACCCACCAGCGGACCGTGGGTGGAGTCCCAGCCCACCAGCTCGATGCGGACGGCGTCGAACCCGAGTCCGAGCCGGTCCAGGCGCTCCTTCAGCACCCGGGCCGCCGACCGCGCCTTGGCCGCTGCGTCGGGCCAGGCGTAGGTCAGCGTGCCCACGGCCTTCCACCCGTCGGAGTACGCGATGCTCACCTTCAGCGAGTCGGTCGGAGGACGGCCACGCACGCCGTGCACGCGCACCCGGTCCTCGCCCTCCTCCTGCAGCCGGATGGTGGTGAAGTCCGCGATCACGTCGGGGGTGATGTACTCCGTCGGATCGCCCATCTCGTAGACGATCTGCTCGGTGACCGTGGCGCGGGAGACGCGGCCCCCGGTCCCCTCGTGCTTCGTCACGACGAACGTCCCGTCGGGCGACGCCTCGACGATCGGGAAGCCCACGGCCGCCAGGTCCGGGACGTCCCACCAGTCGATGAGACAGTTGCCCCCCGTGCACTGGGCGCCGCACTCGTTGATGTGTCCGGCCACGACGCCGGCCGCGATCCGGTCCCAGTCGCCCTCGCCCCAGCCGAACTCGTGGATCATGGGCCCGTACGTGAGGGCGGTGTCCGTGGACCGCCCGGTGACGACGACGTCGGCCCCCGCCTCCAGCGCCCGCACGATCGGCTCCGCGCCGATGTAGACGTTGGCGCTCTGCACGCGATCGCGGATGGTCTCGAGGGGCTCGCCGGTCTCCATGTTCCGGAGCTCGTGCCCCGACGCGATCAGCCCGTCCAGGCGGTCCATGAGGTCGTCGCCCGTGACCCGGGCGATCCGTGCTCGTCCCCCGACCCCCGCGGAGCGGCCGGCCTCGACCAACGCCTCGGCGCACCCCACCGGATTCACGCCGCCGGCATTGGTGACCACCCGGATCCCCTTATCGACGACCCGCGGCAGGATCCGCTCCATCAACGGCACGAAGTCCCGGGCGTAGCCGGCCGACGGGTCCCGGGCCCGCTGCTTCTGCATGATGGACATCGTCACCTCGGCGAGGTAGTCCATCATCAGATAGTCGATGGGACCCTGCTCCACCTGCCGAACCGGAGCGTCGAGGTCGTCCCCCCAGAAGCCCTGTCCGCTGGCGATCCGCACCACGTCGCGTCCGGCCATTCAGGCGTCCCGTGCCTCGTGTGAACGTTCAGGTGGGGGGGGCCCCGGATCGAGTTGGAACGGTCCCAGGTGCGGCCCCGGGTTGTTCAGCCCGGTCCGGATCAGCAGCTCGAGGGCCGGCCGGATCTCCTCGGGGGTCACCACCTCGTCGACGAAGCCACGGGCGCCGGCGAAGCGGGCGTCCAGCTGGCGCTCGTACTCGGCCCGCACGGCGTCCATCTTCGTCGTCAGGTCCTCGTCGGGCACCTTCCCGGCGGCCTTCAGGTCGTCGAGCTGCCTGCTGAAGAGCGCCATCACCGCGCTCTCGCCCTCCATGACGCCCATCCGGCCCGTGGGGAGGCTCAGGATGAAGTCGGGATCGAAGCCCTGACCCGCCATGGCGTAGTAGCCGGCCCCCGACGCGTGGTTCACCGTCAGCACCAGCTTCGCCACCGTGGCGGTGGCCATGGCCTCGACGAACTCGGCACCCGCCCGGATGATGGCCGACTGCTCCGCCTCGGGGCCGACCATGAACCCGCTCACGTCCTGGACGAACAGGATCGGCGTCCGGTGGCGGTTCATCGTCTCGATGAAGTACGCCACCTTGCGCGCGCTCTCCGTGTACACGATGCCGCCGAAGCGCGGGGGGCCCCCCCGGTCGTCCTTCACCATCCCCCGGTGGTTGGCGATCACCCCGACGGGCAGCCCCTCGATGAAGCCGGTCCCGCAGATCATCTCCGCGGCGTGCTCGGGCTGGAACTCGTCGAGCTCGCCACCGTCCAGGAGGGTGGCCAGCAGGTCGTGCATCTCGTACGGCTGACGGTGGTCGGGAGGAAGGATGTCGAAGAGATCGGCGGCGGGTCGCCCCGGCGGTCGGGCCTCCCGCCGCTTCACGTCGCGCCGTCCCACGTCCCGTGGCAGCTCGTCCACGAGCTCCCGGATGCGGGCGACGCAGCTCTCGTCGTCGGGGACCATGTAGTGGGCCACACCGCTGGTCGTCGTGTGCATCCGGGCGCCGCCGAGCTCCTCCGCGTCCACCGTCTGGCCGGTCGCGCCCTTCACCAGGTTCGGCCCTCCCAGCCCCATGAAGGAGGTGCCCTCCACCATGAGGATCACGTCCGAGAGGGCCGGGAGGTAGGCGCCCCCGGCGATGCATGGCCCCATCACCGCCGAGATCTGCGGGATCTTCAGGTAGCGCCGCATCACCGAGTTGTAGTAGAAGATGCGAGCGGCGCCGTACTGGCCGGGGAAGACGCCCCCCTGGTAGGGCAGGTTCACGCCCGCCGAGTCCACCAGGTAGACGATGGGGACCCGACAGCGCATGGCGATCTCCTGGGCCCGGAGCATCTTGCGGATGGTCTCGGGCCACCACGAGCCGGCCTTCACCGTGGCGTCGTTGGCGACCACCACGATCTCGCGACCGTGGACGCGCCCTACCCCGGTGATGACTCCGGCGCCCGGCGCCTGCCCGTCGTAGCGGTCGTGGGCCACCAGCAGCCCGACCTCGACGAAGCGGGACGCGTCGTCCACCAGCAGCTCCACCCGCTCCCGGGCGGTGAGCTTCCCCTGTCCGTGCTGCCGCTCGATCCGCTTCGGCCCGCCACCGAGGCGGAGCCGGTCGCGCAACTCCAGCAGCTCCCGGGTCGACTCCTCGAGACGGCTCACCCCTCGTCGTCCCGCGACTCGAACCACTCCCGGATGTAGCCCACCGCGGCGGACGTGGGGGTGCCGGGACCGAAGAGCTTGCCGGTCCACCTGGCCTCCAGCTCCTCCATGTCCTCTTCGGGGATGATCCCACCGCCCGTGAGGAGGACGTGGTCGGCGCCCTCGTCGTCGAGCAGCTCACGGACGCGGGGGAAGAGGGTCATGTGGGCGCCCGAGAGGATCGACATCGCGACGACGTCGACGTCCTCCTGGATCGCGGCGCTCACCACCATCTCCGGCGTCTGGTGGAGGCCGGTGTAGATGACCTCGAAGCCTGCGTCCCGGAACGCGGCGGCGATGACCTTGGCCCCGCGGTCGTGACCGTCGAGCCCCGGTTTGGCCACCAGCACGCGGATCTTCCTGTCGTCGGGCATCGTGGCATTCCTCGATGTTCGCTCGCGGCCGGACCCGGGAGCCGTGCGGCCACCCGGGCGGCGCGCCGTCTTCGGTTCGGCGGACAGCCCCGGAAGATACCCGGAGCGGCGGAGGAGCCGCCACCGGGCGGGGTGCCATGACGTACCGTCCGTCGGCGCCCCCGTTCCGGCGCCCCCGGCACCGGCTACGGCGTCGCCCGGAGCGAGGTCCCGCCGCCCCCGGGAACCCGACCCGCCGGGACAGGTCAGCCGCCGCCGAGTCGCCGCACGTAGCCGGGTACCTCGGCGACGGAGAGGACCCGGTCCACGTCCCGGTCGCCGAAGGCGTCCCACGGATCGATCAGGACGGCCCGCAGCCCGGCCCGCCGGGCTCCCTGTACGTCCACCGGATAGAGGTCACCGGCGAAGAGGCAGGCTCCGGCCGGCAGGCCCAGCCGCCGGACCGCGGCCTGGAAGATGCGGGGGTCGGGCTTCTCGACGCCGACACGCCCGGAGTCGAGGACGAACTCGAGCTGCTCTCCGATGCCCAGCCGGTCGAGGAGCTCGGGCACCCGTCCGTCGGCGTTGGAGACGACGCCGAGACGGAGCCCGGCCTCCCGGAGGGCGGCGAGGGCCGCGTGCGTCCCCTCCGGGACGTGGGTCCAGAGGTGGTCCGTGGCGTGGACGCGACGGACCTCCTCACCCACGCGGACGAGCTTCTCCCGGGGCACCCGGCACGCCTGGAGGATCGTGCCGAAGTACTCCCGCCAGACGTGCGACTCGGTGCCCGTCGTCTCCGCGTCGCCGTCGAGCCGCCGGGTGAGTGCCAGGCGGGCGTCGAGCTCCGCGGCGGCGAACGCCTCGGGCTCCACCGCGACCCCGAACGTGTCGAGGATCCGGATCATGCGGTCGGGATCCACGAACACGAGGGTGTTCCCCGCGTCGAAGAGGACCGCCCGGACGGGCTCCGTCGTCACCCACCTCCTCCGCGGCGGTCCATGCCGCTCCGTCGCTCGCCCTCGGAGCGTCGGTCGGCCCCGCTCCGTCGCTCCGTCCCGGTCCACCCCCCCCGGACGCCGCGCCGATCGTCCCCCGAGCGACGATCCACCCCCGACCGCCGTCCCCGGCCTCCGATCGCCGGGGTCGCCTGGCCCGGCTCGAGCGCCCTCACCTCCTCGGCGATGCGCCGCGTCAGCGGGTCGGGGGCGTCCCCCTCCCGGGCGAGTCTGGCCTCGAGGCCCGCGTAGGCCGCGAGCACGCCGGCCCGGTCCCCCACCCGGGCGAGGAAGCGCATCAGACGGCGTGTGTCGCCCTCCTCCCCGGCCGAGAGCGCGTGGGCGCGCCGACTCCAGAACGCCGCCTCCCCGTGGCGGGTCGCCTCGGCCGCGCCCTCGGCCAGCGACCAGGCCGCCCCCGTCGCCCGTGTCCGAAGCTCCTCCCGTCGCTCGACGAGCCATTCGTCGAACGCGTCGCTCGCGTCGACGACGAAGCCCTCCAGGAGGTCCCCGCGATAGAGCTCGAGGGCGGCGGCGGGGCGGGCCGCTTCGAGGAGCCCCCGGAAGCGGACCACGTCGCACCCGACGCGATCGGTGTCCACGCCCACGGCCCGGTTCCCGCGACGGACGAGGCTGCGCTCCGGCAGAGCGGCGCGGAGGTAGCGGAGCGACTGTCTCAACGCGGCCCGGGCCCGGGTGCTCTCCCAGTCGGGCCAGAAGACGTCGGTGAGGCGGTCCCGCGCCACGAGCCCGTCGGTCCCCTCGAGGAGGAGATACACGAGGACCGCCGCGCGCTTGGGCTGCCGCAGGAGGAGGTGGGACTCCGACGCCCCCTCGACCGACTCGACGTCCAGGGTGCCCAGAAGGCGCAGCCGGATCGGCCTGGCGGGCGGGATCACGGCTGCTAGAAGAAGACGGGTTCCTTGTAGGCCCCGAAGACCTTCTCCATCGTATCGCGGATCTCCGACAGCGTGCAGTAGGCGCGCGCGCAGTCGAGCAGGTGGGGGACCAGGTTCTCCTCGCCGCGGGTGGCCTTCTCCAGGGCGTCGAGGCACCGGCGCACCTCCGCCCCGTCCCGCCGCTCCCGGAGGTCTGCCAGACGCCGTCTCTGGCGCTCCTCCACGTCGGGATCGATCCGGAGGACGTCGATCTCGATCTCGCCCGAGCCCTCCTCGAAGGCGTTCACGCCGACGATCCGGCGGGCGCCGGACTCGATGGCCTCCTGCTGGCGCATCGAGCTGGCCGCGATCCGCTGCTGGAACCACCCCGCCTCGATCCCCGGGACGACTCCGCCCATCTCGTCGATCTCCTCGAAGAGCGCCTCGGCCTCGGCCTCGAGCTCGTCGGTCAGCGCCTCGACGAAGTAGGATCCCGCCAGCGGATCGATGGTGTTCGGGACGCCGCTCTCGTGGGCCAGGATCTGCTGCGTGCGGAGGGCGATGCGCACGGCCTTCTCGGTGGGCAGCGCCAGGGTCTCGTCCATGGAGTTGGTGTGTAGCGACTGCGTCCCGCCGAGGACCGCGGCCATGCCCTGGTAGGCGACGCGCACGATGTTGTTCTCGGGCTGCTGGGCGGTCAGCGTCACCCCCGCCGTCTGGGCGTGGGTGCGGAGCCGCCACGAGGCGGGGTCCTTCGCGCCGTAGACGTCGCGGACGTGACGGGCCCAGATGCGGCGCGCCGCCCGGAACTTGGCGATCTCCTCGAAGAAGTCGTTGTGGACGTCGAAGAAGAACGACAGCCGTGGGGCGAACGAGTCCACGTCGAGCCCGCGACGGATGCCCCGCTCGACGTACTCGAGGCCGTTCTTGAGCGTGAAGGCGAGCTCCTGGGCGGCGGTGGCGCCCGCCTCGCGGATGTGGTATCCGGAGATCGAGATCGGGTTGTACCTGGGAGCGTGCCCGCTGCACCACTCGAACATGTCGACGATCAGCCGGAGGGCCGGCTCCGGCGGATACACCCACGCGTGCTGGGCCTGGTACTCCTTCAGGATGTCGTTCTGGACCGTTCCGCGGACCTCCTCGAAGGGGACCCCCTGCTTCTCCGCGGCCGCCATGTAGAAGGCGAAGAGGATGCTGGCCGGCCCATTGATGGTCATGGACACGGAGACCTGGTCGAGGGGGATCCCATCGAACAGGGTCTCCATGTCCGCCAGCGAGCTGATGGCGACCCCGCACACGCCGACCTCGCCGAGGGAGCGCGGATGGTCCGAGTCGTACCCCATCAGGGTCGGGAAGTCGAACGCCACGCTGAGGCCGGTCTGGCCGTGCTCGAGGAGGTACTTGTACCGCTCGTTCGTCTCCTCCGCCGTCGCGAAGCCGGCGAACTGCCGCATGGTCCAGAGGCGGGTGCGGTACATGGTCGTATACGGCCCCCGGGTGAAGGGAAACTCCCCCGGGGCCCCCAGGGCCTCTCGATACCCCGGCGCGCCGAGCCGGTCGAGAGGGGTGTAGAGGGGCGCCACCTCGCGACCGCTCACCGTGGTGAAGTCCTCGTCCCGCTTGGGCGTCCGGCCGTACTTCTCCTCCCACGCGTGCAGCTCGCGGCGCAGCTCCTCGATCTCCGCCTCCCTCTCCCGGAGCGTCCGCTCCAGCTCGTCGGCGGCGGGCATGTCGCGCTCAATCGTGCTCATCGATCGGTCCTTCCGGAATGGAGCCTCGCCCGTCGTGGACTCCGTGGTGTCACGGGTGCCCCGCGACGGACGTGACATGGCGGGGAGGGATGGGAGCCGTCCGATCCCTACCCTGCTGAGGGAGAATAGAGCCGAAGGCGTCCGGGGGGTCAACGCGGCGTCGCGGTCCGCCCGCGCCGCTCAATCCGGCGCTCCCGGCGCCTCCTCGGCGTGCAGCACCACCTGCTCCCGGAGGCGCTCCCACTCGGCGACGGTGCCCCGCACGGTACAGCGCTCGCCCCTCTCCAGGGCCTGGACCGCCTCGTTCACCCAGGGCGGAAAGCGCACGAGAGCCTTCAGCTCCGACCCCGCCACGGTGCCCACGAGCGTCGAGCCGTCCCGGTACTCGGGCGCGTCCCAGACGCCGAACGACCGTTCCACCCGGTCCACGTCCACCTCGAAGGCCTGGTGCGAACCGACGAGCTCGGCCTCCAGCTCCTTCCGTCGACCGCCGAAGGAGGGCTCCCCGAGGATGGCCCGCACCATCCCGACGATGGGCGCGGCACCGGTCGTCGCCGCCGCGTCCGGCGCCCGGTCCGGACTCCCGGGAAGGGGAGGTGGAGGCTCCGACGGAGCCGCCTCGAGCTCGGTCTCCTGCGCCGGTCCGGCCGTCTCGGGACCTTCCACCGCGGGCTCCTCGGCCGGCTCGGGGGCCATCTCCACCGGTTCGGGAGCCTCCTCGGCGACCCGCGGGGGGCCGTCGTCCCCGGTGACCGCCGGCGTCTCCGGGCGCTCCCCGGGAAGCTCCACGTCGGGCTCCTCGGCCGGTTCGAGCGCGTCGGGAGAGGTCGGCTGCGACTCCGTCTCGACGTCCCGGAGCGCCTCGCCCACCGCCTCGAGGGCCGAGAGGCCGGCCGTCCCCTCCCCCGCGGCGATCCGCTCGTCCGGGGCCGGGAATCCCTCCTCGGCGGCCGACAACCGCTCCTCCGGGGCCGGCAGCTCACCCACACCGGGCCAGACGAGGAGGGGAACCTCCTCGATCCAGTCCGGCCAGCTCGGGATGTCGAGGCGCACCACCGCGTCCCAGGTGATCTCGTTGTCCTTCGCCACGAAGGACCAGGCCGCGTCGTCCGGGAGCTGGACGTGACCGTGGAGCCGGGCGGTCTGCCCCGGAAGGAGGACCTTGGGCCCGGAGAGCGGCAACTTCACCTCGTGGAGCGTATTCGTGTGGGTCGTGCGGTCGGTCCCGCTCCCCGACACGCAGACCTCCCTGCCCCGGAGGACCACCGTCGCCTCGTTCAGGCGAGCCTCCTTGGACGGCACCACCTGCACGTCGACGTCGGTCCCGGCCCCCGGAGTGAGGCGCCGGCGGCCCACCCGCACGGTCACCTCGCCCACCTTCAGGCCCGCCAGCTTCCGTCGCAGGTCCGGCACGATCAGGAGCAGGCCGACGCCCATGAACACGACGCCCAGCGGGAGGGTGGCGACCCCCACGATCATGAACAGGATGCCCATCACCCGGCGACACCCGGCGGCGCCCTGCTTCTTCGCCTCCCGCCGGTGGAGGAGGCCCGGATCGGGCTCGGGCGTGGCCGGTCCCGGCAGGAGGATGAACTCCTCTTCCGCCTTCGGATCGAAGGCCCACGGGATGTCGAGGTCGACCCGGACGTAGTGATCGACGTTGAGGTAGTCGCCCCGGTGCGTGAACGGGCCCGGGGGCGCGTCCACCTCGAAGGGGAACTCCCAGGGGCCGATGCCCTGCAGGGGCCCGGCGTGGAGCACGACCTGGTGCTCGCCTCCCCTGGCGGTGTTCCCCTTTCCGTGCGTCTTCCAGTACCGCTTGAGCGTCACGGACTGGCATCGGTCTCCTCGCCCGGTCTCGATGAACACCCGCCCCGAGACCCTGTCTCCGGTGCGGTAGGTCCGGTCGTCCCGGTCGAGGTGGATACGCAGCCGTTCGCTCATGGCCATGTCCTCCTGGTTTCGGACGCCCGCGCCGCGGCGGTCACGAGAGCGCCTGGATGCGGTCGTACAGCGTGTCGAGAACGGCGCGGAGATCCGGTCCATGCCGGCGCAGGAGCGCCTCCAGGTCCGCGTCGGGGATGTCGGGGACCGGACCCTCGGCCCTCCGGACGTGGGCGATGCGGCGGTCCACGATCCGCCGGAGCCTCCCGCCGGTGGCCAGCGACGGCACGTCCACGGTCCGCGTCTCGTACCCCCGCCGGCGAAGCGCCCCCCCGAGGTCCCGGTGGGTGGCCAGCGCCAGGACCCGCCGAGCCCGGAGTCGTCTCCGGAGACGCCACGGCAGGAGGTGCGCGTCGTCGACGAACAGCAGCGGGCCCGGTGGCACCGGCGGCCAGCCCCGCACCGCCGACCACGCCACCGTGGGCGCATCCGGGAACCGCTCCCGAAGCGCCCGCAGCCAGGTGGTCTTGCCGCACCCCGGGGGTCCGACCAGCTGGACGGCGAGAGGCGGGAGCCGGGATCCGGCGTCGATGCGCTCGTGGAGCAGGTCCGCCAGGGGCTCCACCTCCACCACGGCGACCGACGTACGCTCGTCCGGTGGGAGCGCGGAGAACGGATTCCGCCGCAGGTTGAGCCCGGCGTAGGGGAGCGCGGTCACCGCCGCCACGGCTAGGAGCCCGGAACCCGTAGAAGCTCGCCGACGATCCGGCGGGCCACGGAGTACGGCGTATCCTCGTCCCTGGCGATGGCCTCCACGCCGGACCGCAGTCTCTCGACCGAGCCGGGATCGCTCCAGGCGCGGCGCACCAGGGCCCTCTCCACGACGTCGCGCACCCGGCGCTCCGCCCGCGCCCGGCGCCGTTTCTGGAGCTCGCCGCTCTCCAGCAGGTGGGTCCGGTGGGCCGCGACGGCCTCCATGAGCTCCTCCACGCCCTCTCCGGTCTGGGCCACGGTCTTCAACACCGGGATCCGCCACCCTTCCGGCGGCTCCCACCGGGGGGGCTTCCCCTTCGGCTCGTCCGTCCGCCGTTCCCGGGTCGCGGATCGGGCGGGACCGGACGCGGCCCCGGAGCCGCCCGGACCCGGGCCGCGCTCCGCCCGTCGCGGCGCCGGACCGTGGTGCCCGGCGTCCGCCGACCGGGGGCCTTCGCCTCCGCCACGGAGGTGGATCGACTGCCGGATCTCCTTGACCAGCCGATCCGCGCCCGGACGGTCCGCCTTGTTGATGACGAAGACGTCGGCGATCTCCATCAGCCCCGCCTTCATGGCCTGAATGCCGTCACCCGACTCGGGCACCAGGACCACCACGACCGTGTCGGCGGCCCCGGTGATCTCGAGCTCGCTCTGACCCACGCCCACCGTCTCGATGAGCACGCGCTGGAAACCGAACGCGTCCATCAGGTCGATGACCTCCCGGGTGGTCGTAGCCAGGCCCCCGAGGGACCCCCGCGTCGCCATGGAGCGGATGAAGATCCCCGGGTCGGTGGCGAGGTCGTTCATGCGGATGCGGTCCCCGAGGAGGGCGCCACCGGAGTAGGGCGACGTCGGGTCCACGGCCACCACTCCGATCCGCTCGTCGGCCTCCCGGTAGCGATGGGCCATGGCCGCCACCAGAGACGACTTGCCCGCGCCGGGGGGACCGGTGACACCCGTCCGCGCGGCCCGCAGCCCGCGGGTGAGAACGGCGTGGAGCAGCTCTTCGAAGCCCTCGCGCTCGTCCTCCACGAGCGAGATCGCCCGCGCCAGCCCGAGGCGCTGGCCCTCGAGAAAGCGCTCGAGCGCCGACGAGGCCGCGACCGTGAGCCCTTCCTTCAACCGCCCGCTTCCGGCTCGGAGTCCGTGGCGGCCCGGCTCCCCCGGTCGTCCCGGTCGTAGACGACTTCCCCGTTCACGATCGTCAGGACCACCTCCGCGTCTAGGATCTCGTCGCCCGGGACGGTCATGATGTCACGGTCGAGGACCACGATGTCCGCCAGTTTCCCTGGGGTGATGGATCCGGTGACGTCCTCCATGAAGGCGGCGTAGGCCCCCCAGATCGTCATGTGGCGGAGCGCCTCCTCCCGCGTCATGACCTGCGCCGGCTGCCACCCTCCGGCGGGCCAGTCGTCGCCGTTCTGGCGCGTGACCGCCGCGTGGAACGAGAGCAGGGGATCGGCGGACTCCACGGGGAAGTCCGAGCCGCCGGGGATCACGACGCCGGTGTTGAGGAGGGACCGCCAGGCGTAGGAGCCCAGCATGCGGGTGTAGCCCAGCCGGTCCGGGACCCACGCCATGTCCGACGCCTGGTGGATCGCCTGCATGGAGGGGATCACCCCGAGCTGGGCGAAGCGGGGGATGTCGTGGCGGTGGAGGATCTGGGCGTGCTCGATCCGGAAACGGTGGTCGGCGACCGGAACCTCCTCGAGGGCATGCTCGAAGACGTCCAGCACCAGCCGGTTCGCCCGATCGCCGATGGCGTGCACGTTCAGCTGGAACCCCGTCTCGAGCGCGCGCCGCGCGATCTCCGGCAGGTCGTCGGCGATCGGGAACAGGAGCCCGTTGTTGCCGGGCTCGTCCGAATAGTCCTCGAGAAGCGCCGCGCCCCGGGAGCCGAGGGCGCCGTCCACGCTGACCTTGATGGACCCGACGTTCAGGAAGTGCGACCCGTCGACGTCGTAGCGCGGGCCGCGCTCGAAGAACGGGCGGAGCCCGTCCAGGTCCTCCCGGATCATGGCGTGGACTCGTACGGTGAGCTGGCCGGCCCGCGCCATCTCCTCGTAGAGATCCAGGACCTCCGCCGGCGATCCGGCGTCGTGGATCGAGGTGAGCCCCACCTGGTTGAGCCGCGCCTGGGCGAGCAGGAGCCCCTCCCGGATCTGGGAGCGGCCCTCGGCTGGCACGACCGAGCGCAACCGGTCCATCGCGCGATCGACGAAGACGCCGAGGGCCTCTCCCGAGTCCGGGTCGCGGACGATCCGGCCGCCCGGGGGGTCGGGCGTGTCGCCGGTGATGCCCGCGCGCTCCATGGCCGCCCGGTTGGCGAACACCGCGTGCCCGTCCACCCGGGTCAGCAGTACGGGGTT
>JASFUL010000006.1:0-30580 GCA_050050315.1 Gemmatimonadota bacterium | reverse complement strand
AGGCGTCCTCTAGGGTCGGATCGTGCTTTTGGAGGGGGGGGATGGCGGTGCGACTTTCCAGGTCCGCCTCCCCACCGCCTGAGGGTGGTACGGCATCCCCCCTCCGCTCGCTCTCCCGAGCCCCCTGGACCGGACGCCGGATCCGGACATTCCGACGACCTTCCACGTCCCCCACACGCGCGACCCACGTTGAGCCCATCCAGCCCCACCGCCGCGAACCACCTCGACGGCCTGAATCCCGAGCAACGGGAGGCCGTGGAGCATTTCGAAGGTCCACTCCTGGTCCTCGCGGGAGCGGGCTCCGGGAAGACCCGCGTCCTCACCACCCGGATCGTGCACCTCATCCACGAGCACGGCGTGCCGCCGGAGCGGATTCTCGCGGTGACCTTCACCAACAAGGCGGCGGGCGAGATGCGCGAGCGCATCGCGCGCCAGCTGGGCGGCGAGCCCCGGGGTCTCTGGATGGGGACGTTCCACGCCGTCGGCGCCCGCCTGCTCCGCCGTCATGCGGAGCTCCTCGGGTGGACCTCCCGGTTCACGATCTTCGACGCGGAGCAGAGCCTGCGACAGATCAAGCGAACGCAGGAGGAGATCGGCCTGGACCCGAAGCGGTGGAGCCCGAAGGCGATCCGGGCCCACCTGAGCGGCGCCAAGAACGAACTGAGCTCTCCGGAGGCCTTCTCGGAGTCGGTCCAGGGCGGATTCGACGTGTTCGCGCGGAACGTGGCGCAGGTCTATCCGGCGTACCAGGCGGCGCTCAGGGAGCAGAACGCCTTCGACTTCGACGATCTCCTGGTGAAGCCGGTGGAGCTCTTCAGGGACAACCCGTCGGTCCTGGAGCGCTACCAGGACCGGTTCGCCTTTCTCCTCGTGGACGAGTACCAGGACACGAACCACGCCCAGTTCCGGATGCTCGAGATGCTGTCGCGGAAGCACGCAAACCTGATGGTGGTGGGTGACGACGACCAGTCCATCTACGGCTGGCGCGGGGCGGACATCCGGAACATCCTCGACTTCGAGGAGACGTTCCAGGGCGCGCGCATCGTGCGGCTGGAGCAGAACTACCGCTCGACGGAGACCATCCTCCAGGCCGCCAACGCGGTCATCTCCGAGAACACGCAGCGGAAGGGGAAGACGCTCCGCACCGAGCGGGTGGGCGGCGAGACCATCACGCTGTGCGAGACGTACGACGAGAAGGACGAGGCCCGGGTGATCGTGGACGAGATCCGCGCCCGGTACGACGACGGGCCCGCCCTGCACCAGTACCGGGACTTCGCGGTCCTGTACCGCACCAACGCCCAGTCCAGGGCCCTGGAGGACGGGTTCCGCCGGCGGGGCGTCCCCTATCAGATCGTGGGGGGCGTCCGCTTCTACGAGCGCCGGGAGATCCAGGACGTGATGGCCTACCTGCGCCTCCTCTCGAACCCCCGGGACGAAGACGCCTTCCTCCGGATCGTGAACGTCCCCCGCAGGGGCATCGGCTCCACGACCGTGGAACGCCTCGTCGAGTGGGCCGGGCGCCGCGGCGAGGGGCTCCTCGAGGCCGCGTCGCACGCCACGGAGGGCGAGGACATCCCCACCGCCGGGGCCCGCTCCCTGGAGTCGTTCACCGAGTTCGTATCCCGCTATTCGGCCCGGGCGGCCCGGACCCGTGTGGGGAGCCTGCTGGAGGCGCTGGTGGCGGAGCTCGACCTCCTGACGAAGCTCCGCGACGAGGGTCCCGATGGAGAGGACCGGGCCGAGAACGTCGAGGAGCTCATCGCGGGGGCGCTGGACTTCGACGCCGAGCTGATGGACGAGTTCGAGCCCGAGGAGGTGGACGCCTTTTCCGAGCTCGATCTCTTCCTCCAGAACGTGTCGCTGGTGGCCGACATCGACCGCCACGACCCGGAGGCCGACACGGTCACGCTGATGACGCTGCACAACGCCAAGGGGCTGGAGTTCCCGGTGGTCTTCATCACCGGGCTCGAGGACGGCCTCTTCCCCCTGAGCCGGGCGTACGACGAGCCCGCGGAGATGGAGGAGGAGCGCCGGCTCTTCTACGTCGGCGTCACGAGGGCCGAGGACAAGCTCTTCCTCACCCACGCCCGGCAGCGGCGGCGCGCGGGCGACTTCATGTACGGTCGCCTCACGCCCTTCGTCGAGGCGATCCCCGAGGGGCTCCTCGACGTGCGGCTGTCGGCGTCCCTGGAGGATCGTACCCTGCGTCACTCCACGCCCCACCGCCGTCGCCGCGACGAGCGTCCGACGCCCTCGACCGGGTCGTACGAGCCCGACTACGAGTCGTTCAACCAGGACGCCCCCCGTTACGTGAAGGGCGAGCGGGTGGTGCACGGGACGTTCGGATCGGGCTCGGTGGTGGAGATCAGCGGCTTCGGCAGGGACACCAGGGTCGTGGTGGATTTCGACGAGGTCGGCCGGAAGAAGCTGGTCGTGCGCTACGCGAATCTGGAGAAGGACTGGGATGTCTGAGGGGGGAGGCCGGGTCAGGCGCCGCCCATCTCTCCCGTGGCGGACCCGGTGGGCTCCCCGTCGCCGTGGAAGGGCGACTCGAGGTCCGGCGGGTGGGCCGCGACGAGCCCCGGCGGATGTCGCATCTCCTCGCCGACGTCCAGCGGAACCCCCTCCTCCCGGTAACGGGGCCAGTACACCAGGCGCCCGTCGGGGAACGGGAAGAAGTCGTCGGCCATGGCGTGGAGGACGGAAGGGTCCTCGGAGGCCCCGTCGGCCAGCGCCAGGTGTCGGACCTTCTTGGCCAGGCGCAGGTTGAGATCTCCGATGGGATCCAGTTCGGCGGGCCGCGCCGCGCTTCCGCTCACGAGGCGATCCACCACGTAGTCGTACGAAAGCGCCAGGTAGCGCTCCACCAGCGGGTCGGGCAGGTCGAAGCGCGACTTCTCGAGGACCTTCTCGAAGACCTGCTGCCAGCGCTCGTGTCCCTGGAAGCGGATCATGCCGCGGAAGATCCGCCGGTTGACGCTGAACGTGAAGATCGTCCTCGAGAGCACCCGGTCGAACAGCTCGTCGGCGGCCGAGTGGTCGTAGTCCATCACGATCCGGCGGGCCTTTCCCAGGTAGTCCTCGCCCACGTGCATGTCCATCCGGTGTTCCCAGTACGTGTGGCCGAGGGACTCGGTGGTGCTGGTGAGGAGCAGACGCCGGGGGACGTACAGGTTGTGGGCGACGGTGTCCGCCGCCAGGTGGGACAGGTAGCCGAACCCCACGGACCGCAGGGCGTCGTTCGGCGCGGCCTCGAGGATCTCCTCGCCGACGTGCCAGTGGTGGCAGTGCCGGCCTTCCGGGACGTACTTCTTCGCGAACGAGATGTCCGCCGCGATGGAGCCGTACAGGAAGTGGAGGGGGTAGCGTTCCAGGAGGACCCGGATCGCGGGAGGGAGGAGGTGGAGCGACGCGAGCACCATCTCCCCCAGGGCGACGTGGGTCCCCGGGCCCCACGCCCGGACGGGCTCGGGCGACAGGAGCAGCCAGGCCAGCGCCAGGCCGACCACGGTGAGAAGGCGCGTCACCCGACCCGCCTCAGCCTCGCTCGGCCGAACGCCCCGTCGGGCAGGTGCCGCCGGCCGCCGTCACGGTTCCTCTCCGTCCCCTTCCTCGTCGCCCGCCGCGGCGAGGGGAGCGGCCGTGGGCGGCGTCCGGGTCGTGGTCGCGAGGGCGGGTCCTTCCTCGTTCCCGGCGCGACCGGGCTCCCGTCCGCCGGCGGGACCCGCCCGGAGGCGCCGCTCCGGAGCGTCGCCCAGCGCGCGCACGCCCTCGCGCACGCCCCGGGCGGTGGCCGCGGTGTCGATGAAGATGCCCTCGGCCTCGCCCTGCACGACCTCCATGAGCGCGTTGAACTCGTCGATCCGCTCCTCCATGTGGTCCGAGGCCTGCTGCAGCCGGTCGGTGAGTGAGCGGACGGTGGTGTTCAGGCGTTCCACGTCGGTCCGGACGGCCGCCGAGATGAACTCGAGGTTGTCGGCCACTCCCTTGCCCCGGTCGACGATGGGACCGGCCCGCTCCAGGGCTCGGTTGCCGAGCCGGCGGACGGTCCCGTTCAGCTTCCGGATCTGGCTCATCAGGACGAGGACGGCCAGGACGAGGACGATCAGGAACGCGCCCGTGAGGATGAGCGCCACGTCGGCGACGGTCTGGAGCGCGTCGCGGGCCACCACGGTGACCACGGTGTCCTGGGTCGCGGCCTGGGCGGCCGCGGCGAGAAGTGCGCTGTTGGCAGTCATGGGCATAGTGTAGCAGGCGGTCGGGAGCGCCAGCCAGTCATACGGTCGAAGCGACCCCGGGGGTCCACCCGCGGGGCCGTCGACATCGCCCTCCCGCCCCGGGGTCCCTCGTCATTTCGGGGGCCTCCCCTCGGGAGGCGGCGGCGGCGAGGAGTGGCGGATCGCCGCCTCCTCGGCTTTCCGCTGGTCTCCCTCCGCCAGGGCTTCCTCCACCCTGGGAGAGATCTCGCCGGCGGTCCGGAGGAGTCGGGTGGTGGTGAAGGGGCCCACGAGCTCGGAGAACACGATTCCGAGAAGGATGATCCCGTAGAGCACCTCCACGCCGTTCAGCGCCCCACCCGCCAGGGGCAGGCCGGAGTAGGTGAGCGTGAGCGAGACGGCCATGGCGAGGGAGATCCCGCCCTGCGGCAGCAGTCCCATCCCGAGCCGCTTCGGGGCCTGGAACGGGAGGGGCACCAGCGGGACGGTCAGAGCGCTGCCCACGACCTTGGCGGCCGCCCGCAGGACGGCGTAGGCCACCCCGAGGGGCACCACCCACCAGGTCGGCACCGACAGCAGGGCGCCGCCCAGGAGAAGAAGGACGACGTAGATCGGCTTCTCCCACTTCTCGAGGGCGTGGTACACCCTGGGCCGGTCCGGCGCGAGGTTGGCGACCAGGGCGCCCATGACGACGCAGACGAACAGGGGCGACAGCTGGAGCTGGAGCGCCGCGCCACTGGCCAGGGCGGCGATCCCGAGGAGGAAGAGGATCAGCTCCTCCCGGGCCGGCCTGGGGCGCAGGAGCCAGAGGAAGACGATACCGCAGACGACCCCCAGGCCGACCGCCACGCCGATCCAGAGGCCCGCCGGGAGCGTGCCCGCATTCGTGAGAAGGTCCGAGGGATGGTGGATCGCGTAGGTCACCTGGAGGGCGACCAGCCCCACCACCGCGTCGATCGACGCGATGAAGAAGATCAGCTGCCGGACGTTCCCCCGGACGAGGAAGTTCGACGACACCATGGCGATGCCCGCGGGGGTCGTGACGCACGCCGTGGCAGCCGCGCCCATGAGCAGCAGGGTGGTGGGGGTGGAGCGGAGCCCGCCCGCCTCCAGGGTGATCCACCCCAGACCCAGGAAGACGAAGAGCGTCACCACCGCCTGTCCCAGGGCGAGGAGATGGTAGCCCAGGGGGAACTGGCGGAGGGTCTGACGGTCGAGCTGCATCCCGAAGAGCAGCCCGACCCAGCCGAGCCCCACGGCCAGCAGGGGATGGAGGTCGGTGAGCGCCTCGGACGTGATGAACTCGAGACGGCCCGGACCGAGGAGCCACCCCAGGAGCACCCAGTGCATACCCGTGCGGAAGAGGAGGCGCGGCCCCGGGGGCACGCGCTGCGTGGAGAAGGAGATGCGGGCGCCGAGGAGCGCCAGCAGGATCAGGACGAGGGTCGCGAGAAGCGGGTCCAAGGTCGGAGGGGGAGGCGCGCGCTAGAGCGCGCCCTCGCCACCGAGCTCCGGCGCGAGGCCCACGACGCGGTTCACCGGCACGGTGATGACGATCCCGGTCGCGGGGGCCTCCAGGTTCCCGCACACGTCCTGAAGCAGCGCGACCGCCGAATCCACCTTGTCGTCGGCGACGACGCTGAAGATGGTGCGATTCTGTGGTCTCGAACGCGAGATGAGGGTCTGGAGGCCGGCGAAGATGGGGATGTCGTGGCTGAGGAGCTTCCCCATGCCCTCGCTCCCGATGATCGTGGCGCCCGTGACCCCCAGCTCCAGGAACCCCGAGAGGATCTCGTCGATCTTCTCCGGTTCGTTGACCACCGCGATGAGGAGCTGCATGGGCGGCTCGCCTCGACCTAGACGTGCTGCTCGTCTGCCTGCTCGATGACGCGGAGCGCGGCGGCTCCGGACCCGGCCTCGTGGAGCGACTCGACGAAGCCGGGGTGTCGCACGAGGCGGCAGATCCGCGCGAGCAGCTTGATGTGCTCGCTCTCTCGACCCGGGGGCGAGAGGAGGACGAAGAAGATCCGTACCGGCTCGGTGTCGGGAGGCCCGAAACGGAGCGGTCGGTCGGCGAGCGCCAGGGCCAGGATGGGCTCGTCCAGTCCCGACAGGGTGGCGTGGGGAAGGGCCATGCCGTGGCCCATGGCCGTGGTGTGCGAACGCTCGCGAGTCAGGAGCGCCTCTTCCAGCTCCGCCTCGGGCGGGACCGCGCCGGCGTCCTTCAGGTGGCTCGCGATCCGGCGCAGGACCTCCTCCACGCCGTCGGCCGAGAGGTCGGTCAGGACCAGCTCCGGTCGGATGTATCGAGAGAGTCTCATGGGCGGCGAGGAGGGAGTCTCCGAGGGACGGGGGATCGTAGCCGGAGGGCCTGGGGGGGTCAAGCCGGAGGGCACACCGGCGCCAGGGCTTCCGGCACGTAACGTGCACTCCATGACGGCGCCGGGTTCGACGGCTCCGATCGGCCCCGACGCGGGCCGTGTGGAGTCGGGTGAAACGTGTGCACGGAGAGCGAGATGGGCGAGTTGCTGCATTCCCACCTTCCGGAATATGTTCGGATCCCCGGACCCCACCGACGCCCGGCTCCGGGAGCGGGCGCCGACCACGCGACCCGACGACCGGAGCACACCGAGGAGATGGCCACGTTCGTCGTCGAGGGCGGGCACCGCCTCAGCGGCAGCATCCGACCGGCCGGGAACAAGAACGCCGCGCTCCCGTGCCTCTGTGCCGCGGTCCTGACGGACCGGCCCGTCCTCTTCGGGAACGTCCCGCGCATCCGCGACGTGGACACCCTCCTCGAGATCCTCCGCAGCCTGGGTGCGGACGCGTCCTGGACGGGGGAGAACGAGGTGCGGGTCGACGCCGCCGGGGTGGAGGCCGGACGGGTGGACCGGGACCAGGCGGCGAAGATCCGCGGGTCGCTGCTCCTCGCCGGACCTCTCCTGGGCCGTTTCGGCAACGTCCAGCTCCCGCCCCCCGGGGGCGACGTCATCGGCCGGAGGCGGATGGACACGCACTTCCTGGCCTTCGAGAGGCTCGGCGCGCGGGTGGAGCTGAACGGGGGCTTCGAGCTCACGGGGAATCTGGTGGGGACGGAGGTGTTTCTGGATGAACCCTCGGTGACCGGTACCGAGAACGCGATCATGGCCGCGGTGCTGGCCCGGGGGACCACCCGCCTCCGGAACGCCGCCGCGGAGCCCCACGTCCAGGACCTGTGTCGGCTCCTGGTGGCCATGGGGGCCCGCATCGACGGGATCGGCTCCGGGACGCTCACCATCGAGGGCGTCGAAGCGCTCCAGGGGGCCGAGTTCACGCTGGGGGGAGACCACATCGAGGCCGGATCGTTCATCGGGCTCGCCGCCGTCACGGGGAGCGACATCACCATCGAGGAGGCGCCTCTGTCGCACCTGGATTCGACGATCCTCGGCTTCCGCCGTCTGGGGGTCGAGTGCTCGGTGCGGAACGGGGATCTGCTCGTGCACGGGGACGGCGACCACGTCATCCGCCAGGACGCCTTCGGCGCGGTCTCGAAGATCGACGACGGTCCGTGGCCGGCTTTTCCCGCCGACCTGACCTCCATCGCCCTCGTGACCGCGACCCAGTGCCGTGGCACCATCCTGATCCACGAGAAGATGTTCGAGTCGCGCATGTTCTTCACCGACAAGCTCGTGGGGATGGGAGCCCGCATCATCCTGTGCGACCCCCATCGGGCCGTGGTTGTGGGGCCGGCGCCGCTGCGAGGCGACAAGCTGGAGAGCCCGGACATCCGCGCCGGCATGGCGCTCCTGATCGCCGCCCTCGGAGCCCGGGGGGAGAGCCGGATCCACAACATCCGTCAGATCGAGCGGGGGTACGAGAGGATCGACGAGCGGCTCCGGTCGCTGGGAGCCCGCATCCACCGAGAAGGAGAGACACCATGACGACGAGCGCCGAGGGTGGCGAGGCCGGTCCCGAGAATCCGGAGCAGACGTCCGACCGGGCGGGATACGACGAGGGGCGGGGTCCGAGCGAGGAGAGCGGCGGGGGCCAGACCGGCCCGAAGGAACGGATCTCCGACGGTCTGCGCCAGGGCCTGGGCGTGCTCTCGGCGTTCAAGGACGCGATGGAAGAGACCATCCGGGAGGCGCGGGAGCGGGGCGAGCTGAGCTCGGACCGAGCCCGGGAGATGGTCCGGGACGCGATGGGCCGGGCGAAGGAAGCGGCCGGCGACGCCAGGGAGCGGCTCGACTTCGCTACCCGGGACGACCTCGACCGCCTGAGGGAGCAGCTGGACGAGCTGCGGGTGCGCCTCGAGAACCTGGAACAGCGGATGCCGCAGTCCCCGGACGTCGGTCCGGGACGGCCCGCAGGGGAGGAGCCGGGAGGCTGAGCCCCGGGGCCAGGCGCCGCCGGGCCTTGAGTATGCAGCGCCTGTTGGCTAATTTAATGCCTCGGTAGCACCGCCGTCGCAGGCGGAATGCGGGAGAACTCGCTCCGATGCGGGGCGGTTTGCGAAGTGGGGGAGCGGGTTTCCCCCGCTTTTTTATTCGGTGCAGGCCGACCGGAACGCGACACCCGGTCGGCCCCGGGGAGGTACGAATGGCGCGGCCCGTGCCCGAGATCGAGCGCGAGCTCGAGGAGAGGGTCCAGGCCCTGGGGTTCGACCTGGTCCAGGCGGAATGGGCCGGAAGCGCCCGGCGCCCGATCCTGCGCCTTCGGGTCGAGGTGCCTCCGGGCTCTCCCCGGGGGCTCGAGGGAGACGAGGTGGGCGTGGACGACTGCGCCCGGGTGTCTCGAGGGCTCGAGGCGTGGCTCGACGGCCATGCCTCCATGCCGGAGAAGTACGTGCTGGAGGTGTCTTCACCCGGGGTGGATCGTCCGCTGACCCGGGCCGCGGACTGGGATCGGTTCGCTGGGCGGCAGGTGGCCGTGAAGGGCCCCGAGGTGCTGGTCGACCGGGCCACGCGGCTCGAGGGCGAGCTGCTCGGCCTCGAGGTCGAGGAGGACGGGAGCGAGGTCGTGCGGCTCCGGCTGCACGGCGGTGAAGAGGTGCGCATTCCGCGAGGCGACATCTCCGGTGCGCACCTCGTGTTCCGATGGAAATGACGGGTACGCGCCCGGGTGCACCGGGCGACCCGGGCGTTTTTTCAGTGAGAGGCTGGATATGACGAACGCTGGCCAGATCGTCGCCGCCATGCGCGACGTGGCGGGTACCAAGGATCTGTCCCCCGACGAGGTCGCGGACCTCCTGCGGGACGGCATCCTGGCCGGGCTGGCCAAGATCTATGGCCCGACCGTCGAGGCGGAGATCGACATCGACGAGCAGACCGGGGAGTTCGACATCGTCGTACTCCGGCGCGTGGTGGAGGAGGTCGAGGACGACGCCACGGAGATCTCCCTCGAGGAAGCCCGGTGGGACGACGCCACCTTCGAGGTGGGCGACATCATGGAGATTCCGGTCGAGTTCACCCAGTTCGGCCGGAACGCCGTAATGGCCATGAAGCAGCGGATCGTGCAGCGGGTCCGCGAGAACGAGCGGGAGCGGATCCGTGACGAGTTCTCCGATCGCATCGGAGAGCTCCTGTCGGGTGAGGTCCAGCAGATCGAGCGGGGCAAGATCGTGGTCATGCTCAACCTCGCACGGGACGCCGAGGCCATCATTCCCTGGAAGGACCAGAACCCCCGGGAACGGTTCCGGCAGGGCGATCCGATCCGCGCCGTGCTCAAGAAGGTGGACGAGACGCCCAAGGGGCCGCGCCTGATCCTGAGTCGGGGAGACCCGCTCTTCGTGGCGGCGCTCTTCAAGCTGGAGGTCCCCGAGATCTATCAGGGGATCGTCGACATCAAGGAGATCGCGCGGGAGGTGGGCGGTCGCACCAAGCTCGCCGTGCACAGCCGGGACGACTCCATCGACCCCGTGGGCGCGTGCGTGGGCCTCAAGGGATCCCGTGTACAGGCGGTCGTGCAGGAGCTGGGAGGCGAGCGCATCGACATCGTGCCGTGGCACCCGGACCCGGAGGTCTTCGCCCGGCGGGCGTTGGCTCCGGCCCGTGTGGCCAAGGTCATGAGCGACGCGGAGCGTCTCGTGATCACGGCGATCGTGGACGAGGACCAGCTTTCGCTGGCCATCGGCCGAAACGGTCAGAACGTCCGCCTGGCCTCGCAGCTCATCGGGTGGCAGATCGACCTCTACGGGTCGCGCGAGTGGCTCGAGCGGGGCGCCGATTTCTCCCTCTTCGGCGAGAAGGAGGACGACCAGCTGGAGACCGCGGACTTCCCGCTCGGGGAGCTGGACCTCGACGAGGATACTCTGGCGGCCCTCGAAGGCGCTGGATACACTACTTTTCTGGACATCATCGACCTGGAGCGCGGTGACCTCGAGGGAATCGAGGGCGTGGGCGACGAGATGGCCGACCGCCTTCTCGCCATCATCGAGGAGCTCACGGTCGAAGACGAGGCGGGCTCGGCCACCGATACGGAGGAGGCCGCCCCGGATTCGGACGAGGACGACGAGGAGGAGCTTCCCGGGGCCGCGGAGGACGACGCCGCCGCGTCCGAGGAGGACGAGGAGGACGTCGCCGAACCGGACGAAGACGCCTCCGCGCAGGCGGAGGAAGAGGAGCCGGAGGCCTCCGAGGAGGACGGGGCCACCGATGAAGAGGCCGAGGAGAAAGAGGGCGCCTGATTCCGGGCAGGACCGGCAGCGGGCGCCGTTGGAGCTCCTCGGCCTCGCCCGTCGTGCCGGCGCCGTGGAAGCGGGTGTGGACGCCGCCCGGCGGGCGGTCCGGACCGGCCGGGCGAAGCTCTTGCTCACGGCCGCGGACGCGTCGCCGACGCAGCTCGAGAAGGTGGCGCCCGGCGCGAGAAGGGCGGGTGTCCCGATCCGGGAGCTGGCGACGCGGATTCGCCTCGGTGAAGCAGTGGGGAGGCCTCCGCTGGCGGCGGTGGCCGTGACAGACAAAGGACTGGCGGAGCAGGTGCTGCTCCGGATCTCCGACGCGGGAACGGTCGGAGACGTATCGATGTGATCTCTGGAGGAAATCCGGAAGTATGCGGGTTATGGAGCTGGCCAAGGACCTGAAGGTGGAGGCGGACGCCCTTCTTCAGCTGTTGAGGGAGATGGGGATTCCGGTTTCTGGAGGGTCGGCGCAGATCGGCGACGCGGACGTGGCGCGGGTGCTGGCGAAGGTCGAGCGGGAGCGGCGGGCCGGGCACAAGGACAGCTCGGCCGCGATCCAGGCGGCCATCGAGGAAGCGTCGTCGGGCCCCCGGCGTCGCCGTCGGCGGCGACGTGCGCCCGAGCCCGAGCCGGAGCCCGAGTCCCCGTCCGAGGAGGCGGAGGAGGAGGCCGCGGAGGCGGACGTGGAAGAGGCCGAGGCCACCGCCGCGACCGACGAGGTCGCCGAGGACGAAGGGGCGGTGGAGGTCGAGGAAGAGCCAGCCTCCGAGGCCGGCGAAGAGGACGAGGAGGAGCCCGAGGAGGAGGCGGAGGAGATCGCCGCCGAGGACGAGGAAGAGGAGGAGGACGAGGAAGAGGAAGAGGAAGAGGAAGAGGTCGTCGCCGAGGTCGAGGAAGAGGAGGAGGACCGGGACGAGGCCGAGGACGAGCTCGAGGAGGAGGCGGAGGGAGACGAGGACGAGGTCGCGCCGAAGCCCGAGCCCGTGCGGAAGGGGGCCGTCGACCCGCGCAAGAAGCGTCCGCAGCCCGCGGCGTCCGCGGGTCCCGGGGGCCAGGTCCGGATCCAGGCCGAAGGGTACACCACCGACGGCCGCCGCAAGAAGCGCAAGAAGGGCAAGCGGCGCCAGCGCCCGGACCAGGACCAGGTGCAGGACAACGTCCAGCGGGTGATGGCGGAGCTGAAGGGCGGTGGCAGTAGCAAGAAGCGGAAGCGGAAGAGCTCCAGGCCCTCCAAGGAGGAGCAGGAGCTGGCGGAGCTGGAGGCCGAGGAGCAGGCGGAGCGCGAGGCGAAGACCGTCCGGGTCAACGAGTTCCTCACGGTGGCCGAGCTGGCCGAGCTCATCGACGAGTCCCCCACGGCCATCATCGGGTCCGCCTTCAAGAACCTCGGGCTGATGGTCACGATCAACCAGCGTCTCGACTTCGACCAGATCGAGATGCTCCTCGACGAGTTCGGCTTCACCGCACAGCGGGAGGAGGAGTACGTCGGCGCCGAGGAGGACGAGGAGGAGGAGGAGCGCGAGGAGGACCTCGAGCCCCGGCCCGCGGTGGTGACGGTCATGGGGCACGTCGATCACGGTAAGACCCTGCTCCTGGACCGGATCCGGAAGACCAACGTGGTGGCCGGCGAGGCCGGCGGCATCACCCAGCACATCGGTGCCTACCACGTGGGCCTGGACGACGGCCGGAGTCTCACCTTCCTGGACACGCCCGGTCACGCGGCCTTCACCGCGATGCGCGCCCGAGGCGCCGACGTCACGGACGTGGTGATCCTCATCGTGGCCGCCGACGACTCGGTGATGCCCCAGACGATCGAGGCCATCAGCCACGCCAAGAACGCGGGCGTGCCCATGATCGTGGCCATCAACAAGATCGACCTGCCCGCCGCCAACCCCATGAGGGTGAAGCAGGAGCTTCTCCAGCACGAGGTCACGGTGGAGGAGTTCGGCGGAGACGTCCTGTCGGCGGAGATCAGCGCCAAGACGGGGCAGGGGATCGACGATCTCCTCGAGAAGGTCCTGCTCCAGGCCGAGATCCTCGAGCTGAAGGCCAACCCGAACCGCGAGGCCCAGGGGACGGTCATCGAGGCCGAGCTCGACGTCGGCAAGGGGCCCCTCGTCTCGGTGCTCGTGCAGAAGGGCACGCTGCGGGTGGGAGACTCCTTCTTGTGCGGCCTCTACGACGGCCGGGTGCGGGCGCTCCTGGACGAGCGCGGAAACAACGTGGACGAGGTCGGACCCGGCCTGCCCGTGCAGGTCCTCGGCTCGGGGGGAGTACCCCAGGCCGGCGACACCTTCGCGGCGATGGAGGCGGACGAGGCCGCCGAGGTGGCCTCCACGCGGCAGCGGCTCGAGCGCGAGAAGCAGCTCCGCGTGAAGGAGCGCGGGCTCAAGCTGGGCGACTTCAGCCAGCTCATGGCCGAGGGCGAGGCGGAGGGCACGCTCTCGCTCATCATCAAGGGCGACGTGGACGGTTCCGTGCAGGCGGTCGCCGACGCCCTCGAGCAGCTGGGCACCGACGAGGTGGCGGTCGAGGTGGTGCACCGCGGAGTGGGGGCCATCAACGAGACCGACATCCTGCTCGCGGAGACGGCCGGTGGCATCGTCATCGGATTCCGGGTGCGGCCGGACACGAAGGCCCGGCGCCTGGCCGAGCGGGACGGTGTGGAGATCCACACGTACGACGTGATCTACAACGCCGTGGACGACATCCGCTCGGCGCTCGAGGGGATGCTCAGCCCCGAGGAGCGGGAGACCGTCCTGGGCTCCGCCGAGATCCGGGAGACGTTCCGCATCTCGAAGGTGGGAACCGTGGCTGGCTGCTACGTCACCGACGGGGTGATCGACCGGAACGCCAGCGCCCGGGTCATCCGGGACGGAATCGTGGTCTACGACGGCGATCTCGCGTCCCTCAAGCGCTTCAAGGACGACGTGAGGGAGGTCCGCGAGGGCTTCGAATGCGGGATCGGAATCGCCAACTTCAACGACGTGAAGGTCGGCGACGTCATCGAATGCTACAAGGTCGAGGAGATCGCCCGGACCCTGGCGGGCACGGCGGAGGCCGGCGGTTGAGGCGGCCGTCCTCCAGACCCCGATGAACCCTGACGGGGGGCGCCTCGGCGCCCCCCGTCCTCGTATCCCACGACCCGGGCCCGGACCATGGTGATCGCGGTGGGCTCCTGGCAGCTCTCGCTGCCGGGTTGTCGTTCCCTGAAGGACAAGCGGATGGTCATCCGGTCGCTCAAGGACCGGATCCGGAAGCGCTACAACGTCTCGGTCGCGGAGACCGGGCAGCAGGACGTCTGGACCCGGGGCGAGCTCACCGTCGCGCTGGTGGCGGGCGATCGGGCCATGGCCGATTCGGTGCTGGACCGGCTCGACGACTTCGTCGAGGACGAGCGGCGGGTGGTCATCACGGGAACGCGCCGGGAGCTCCTCTGATGGACCCGCTCGGCCTCCCCGGGACCCCGCGGGGCCTCCGACGGCGACCGGCACCCCGCCGGAGGCGGCGGGTAGCACGCGCCGGCGCCCCGGCCTCCGGCCCGTGACTTCGGCATCCTCCTCATCCCACCCCTTCCGACCATGCCCAGCCGACGGATCCAGCGCCTCAACGAGCAGCTGAAGAGGGAGATCAGCCAGGTCATCCGGCGAGAGGTGCGGGACCCTCGCGTGGGGATCGTGACGGTCACCGACGTGGACGTGACGTCGGACCTCACGATGGCTCGGGTCTACGTCCGGCCCATGGGGGACGGGCCCGACCGATCGGAGGCGCTCGAGGGCCTCCGGGCCGCGGCCCCCCACATCCGCCATCAGCTCGGTCGGACGCTGCGTATCCGCCGGGTGCCGGAGCTCCACTTCGAGCACGACGAGACCCTGGAGCGCGCCATGCGGATCGAGTCGATCCTCGAAGAGGTGCGTCCCGAGGGCGGGTGGGACGAGCGGGCGGACCCGGGGGAGGAGGACGGGGAGGGGGACCCGGCGTGACGAGCCTCCAGGAGGTGGGCGGCGTGCTGCCCGTGGACAAGCCCGAGGGTCCCACCTCCCACGACATCGTCGGGTGGGCGCGGAAGGCCCTGGATACGAGGAGGATCGGTCACACGGGCACCCTCGACCCGTTCGCGTCGGGGCTCCTGCTCCTGTGCGTGGGTCCGGCGACCCGCCTCGCGGAGTACCTGACGGGCCTCGACAAGGAGTACGTGGCGACCGCCCGCCTGGGCGTCCGGACCGACACCCACGACCGGGAGGGGCGCACGGTGCGGGTCCGCGACGGCTGGAGCTCCCTCGAAGCCGACCGGGTGGCGGAAGCGCTGGCGGACCTGACGGGTCCGCTGGAGCAGGTGCCTCCCGCCTTTTCGGCCAAGAAGGTGGGAGGCGAGTCCGCCCACCGACTGGCCCGGCGGGGTGAGGCGCCGGAGCTTCCTCCGGTCCGGGTCACCGTCCACGAGCTCGAGCTCCTCGGACTCGACCCGCCGGAGCTGCGCTTCCGGGTGCTGTGCTCCAGCGGTACGTACGTGCGGGCGCTGGCCCGCGACCTCGGCGAGGCCCTGGGGGTGGGGGCCCATCTCACGGCCCTGCGCCGTACCCGCGTGGGCCCCTTCTCCGTGGAGAGCGCGGTGCCGGGCGACGCCCTGACGCCCGGGGCGGCCCGGGCGGCCTGGATCTCGCCCGCGGACGCCCTGGCGCACCTGCCGCGGGTCGAGGTGGACGAGGAAGCCGTGCGCAGGCTGGCCACCGGGCGGACCATCGACTCGCCTCCCGACGTCGCGGACGAGGAGCGCCCGGTGGCGGCCGTCCGGAGGGGCGAGCTCGTGGCCGTCACGACCCGGAAGGGGGCCACGCTCCGCCCGAGAAAGGTGTTCGTGCGGCCATGACGGAGCGCGGCCCCAGGGCCATCGACCCGGCGCTCGAGCCGGGCCTGCCACCGGACCGGGGGACGGTCATCACCGTCGGGACCTTCGACGGCGTGCATCGAGGCCACTGGGCGGTGCTCCAGGAGATCCGCCGTCGGGCGCTGGAGACCGACCGCCGCAGCGTCCTCGTCACCTTCCATCCCCACCCTCTGCGCATCGTGCGTCCCGAGCACGCGCCGCTCCTCCTCACGACCCCCGAGGAGAAGAAGGAGATCCTGGCCGAGAGCGGCCTGGACTGGGCGGTGTTCCTGGCCTTCACCCGGGCCCTCAGCCGCTACGAGCCCCGGCGCTTCGTCGAGGAGATCCTGGTCCGACGGCTCCGGGTGGAGGAGCTCGTGATCGGGTACGACCACGGGTTCGGACGGGGACGGTCCGGCGACGCCGACACGCTGCGCAAGATCGGCGGAGAGCTGGGGTTCTCCGTGGACGTGGTGCCGCCGGTGGGGGCCGGAGAGGGAGCCATCTCGTCCACGCGGATCCGGCGGGCGCTGGCCGAGGGGCGGGTGGAAGCGGCGCGGCACGGGCTGGGACGTCCGTACGCCGTGCGTGGGCTCGTGGTGCGGGGGGACGGTCGGGGTCGACAGCTCGGCTTCCCGACGGCGAACCTCCACATCGATGACGGGGGCAAGCTCGTTCCCGCACCGGGCATCTACGCCGTCCGGGGGGTCCTCCGACGGGGGACGTTCCCGGGGGCCCTCCACGTGGGGCCGCGGCCGACCTTCGGTGGGTCGTCGTCCACCGTGGAGCTCCACCTCATGGACTTCGAGGGCGATCTCTACGGCGAGCGAGTGAGGGTCGACTTCGTGCGGCGCCTCCGGGACGTCCTTCCGTTCGACTCGGCCGAGGCCCTCGTGCGGCAGATGCGCGAGGACGTCGAACGGGCGCGGGAGGTCCTGGAGCGGGACGGATGAGGCCGGCAGCCCGGCCGAGGGTTTACACGGGCCTCTCGAAGGTTAAGTTGAAAGGCTAATGCAACTACGCTGGGGTCGAGGCGACCCCCGCACGGCTTCCCTTGTAGCGCAGACTCCTGCGGAGGCGGAGAAGAGAACGTGACGGTCGACAAGTCGAGCATCATCGAGAAGTACCGTCTGCACGACGACGACGTGGGCAGCGCACCCGTGCAGATCGCCATCCTCACGGAGAGGATCAACCACCTCCGGGAGCACTTCGACGCCCACAAGCAGGACCATCACAGCCGCCGGGGCCTCCTCAAGATGGTGGGACGCCGCCGACGGCTTCTGGAATATTACAAGAAGCGGGACTTCGAGGGGTACCGCGAGCTGATCGCGGACCTCGGGCTCCGCAAGTAGGCGGATGCCGTGGGCGGCGGCCGGTCCAACCGGCCGCCGCCTTCGCGCATGAGGCCCGATGCGGGCGCCGGCATCGTAATCACCGGAGGCGCCGGACCGGGAAAACGACCCGGGTCCGAACGAGCAAACCAGCGGTAGAGAAGATCTGCGGCGAAATCGAAGAGAGACACGAACCAGATGATCCAGAGAATCGAGCGCCAGTTCGCCGGACGGCCCCTCAGCCTCGAGATCGGCCGGATGGCCAAGCTCGCGGCGGGCTCCTGCCTGGTGCAGTACGGGGAGACGGTCGTCCTCTGCGCGGCCACGGTGCAGGACAAGCCGACCCACCTACCCTTCTTCCCCCTGACGATCGAGTACAGGGAGAAGAGCTACGCGGCCGGGAAGATCCCGGGCGGCTTCTTCAAGCGTGAGGGAAGGCCGGGGGAGAAGGAGGTCCTCTCCGCCCGGCTCACCGACCGGCCGATCCGGCCGCTCTTCCCCGACGGCTTCATGAACGAGACCCAGGTCGCGTGCTTCATCCTGAGCGCGGACCAGGAGAACGACGCGGACGTCCTCGCCATGCTGGGCGCGTCGGTCTCGCTCAACATGAGCAAGATCCCCTTCAACACCCTGGTCGCTTCGGTCCGGATCGGCCGGATCCAGGACACCTGGGTGCTGAACCCGACGTTCCAGCAGCTCGAGTACAGCGACGTCGACGTCGTCGTGTCGGGCACCGAGAACGCCATCCTCATGGTCGAGGGCGGCGCGGTCGAGGTTCCCGAGGAGGAGATCCTCGACGGGCTCGAGGTGGCCCACAAGGGCATCAAGGAGCTCATCGAGATCCAGAAGGAGCTCATCGAGGGACATCGCGTTCCCGACATGGAGTGGACGCCCCAGCAGCCCGACCAGGTCCTCAAGGACAAGGTGGAGGGGCTGGCCGGCGAGCGGGTGGCCGACGCCCTCAGCCTCGGCGACAAGCAGGAGCGGCAGCAGGCCATGGCGGCGCTCCGCCAGGACATCGTCTCGCGTCTGCAGGACGAGGACGAGGACTGGAGCGAGCACGAGGACGACGTCGGAGACGTGATCCGGGGCATCGAGAAGGAGACGATGCGTCGCCAGATCATCGAGAGGGGCGAGCGCGCCGACGGACGCGGGCTGGACGACGTGCGACCCATCACGTGCGAGGTCGGCGTCCTGCCGCGGACGCACGGCTCGGCGCTCTTCACCCGGGGTCAGACCCAGTCCCTGGGTGTCGTCACGCTCGGGACGTCGAAGGACGAGCAGCGCATCGACACGGTCGACACGCGGGAAGAGGTGTCGAAGTCGTTCATGCTCCACTACAACTTCCCGCCCTTCAGCGTGGGTGAGGCCAAGCCCTACCGGGGGACGTCCCGCCGCGAGTACGGCCACGGGAACCTGGCGGAGCGCGCCGTCCAGCCGCTCCTGCCGGCCTACGACGACTTTCCCTACACGATCCGCGTGGTGAGCGATATCCTCGAGTCCAACGGTTCCAGCTCGATGGCGACCGTGTGCAGCGCGTCGCTCTCGCTGATGGACGCGGGCGTCCCGATCCGCGCGGCCTGCGCCGGCGTGGCGATGGGCCTCATCAAGGAAGGCGACGACGTCGCCGTCCTGACCGACATCCTCGGTCTCGAGGACTTCCTGGGGGACATGGACTTCAAGGTGGCCGGCACCCGGAAGGGCGTGACGTCCATCCAGATGGACATCAAGATCGAAGGGATGACCGTCGCCATCCTCGAGGAGGCGCTGCAGCGGGCCCGGAACGGCCGCATGCACATCCTGGACGTCATGGATCAGGCGATCGGGGAGCCGCGCAGCGACCTGTCCGACTGGGCACCGCGGATCATCTCGATCCAGGTGAACCCGGAGAAGATCGGTGAGATCATCGGGCCCAAGGGTAAGACGATCCGCGCGATCCAGGACGAGTCCGGCGCCCAGATCGACATCGACGACAGCGGGCTCGTGAAGATCGCCGCGGTGAGCGGCGAGGCCGGCTCGCGTGCTCGCGAGATGATCGAGGCGATCGTCCAGGAGCCCGAGGTGGGACGGATCTACGAGGGCCCCGTGAAGAACACCACCACGTTCGGTGCCTTCATCGAGATCCTCCCCGGCACGGAGGGCCTCTGCCACATCTCCGAGCTCGAGGAGGGCCGGGTCGGAAAGACCGAAGACGTCCTGAAGAAGGGCGACATCACCCGGGTCAAGCTCCTCTCGATCGACGAGAAGGGCCGCCTCCGCCTCTCCCGTCGCGCGGCGATCGAGGAGCAGGGCAAGGAGGAGATCGAGGCCGTCGAGGCGGGCTCCCGCTGAGCACGAAGCCGGCGGCGCTGGGGGGTGCGGGCTTCGGTCCGCGCCCCCCTTCGCACATCGGTCCGGAGCAGGAGGCGAAGAGGGCATGAAGGAGGTACCGGAGGGCGGGGGAGCGTCCGGCCTGGGGCGCGCCGGCGAGGCGACCGCGCTGGGCCCCGACGTGGGGCCGGACGGTCCCATCGCGCAGACGTTCCTCGACAACGGGGTCCGTGTCCTGACCGAGAGGATCCCCGGAGTTCGCTCGGCGGCGGTCGGCGTCTGGGTGCGACACGGAGCGGCCCACGAGCCTCCCCACCGGATGGGAGGGAGCCACCTGCTCGAGCACATGGTGTTCAAGGGCACGGAGCGGAGGACGCCCCGGGACATCGCCCTGGCCCTCGAGTCCCTGGGAGGCTCCCTCGACGCGTACACGAGCCGGGAGCACACCTCCTTCCAGGCCCGGGTGCTCGACGAGCACCTTCCGGACGCCCTGGACGTCCTGGCCGACATCACCCTCTCGCCCACCCTCCGCGGGGAGGACCTGGCGCTCGAGCGCGAGGTGGTGCTGGAAGAGATCGCCACCGTGCAGGACACGCCCGACGACCTGGTGTTCGAGATCCACGCCGAGCGGCTGTGGCGGGGTCATCCGTACGGTCACTCGATCCTCGGGACGCCGGAGACCGTCGCTTCCTTCCCGGTCGAGGAGCTCCGGGCGCTGCACGCGTCCCGGTACCGGGGAAGGAACCTGGTCGTGGCCGCCGCCGGGCACGTGAGCCACGACGACGTGGTGGCCCGGGCGGAGCGGCTCTTCGGCACGGTGGCGGAGGGAGAGCGGACCGCGCCGGTGGTCGAGCCCGAGGGCACCGAGCGCGGCGAGCAGAGCGTGGAGCGCCCGAGCGCCCAGACGCACGTCGTGTTCGGCACCGACGCCGTGCCCCGGGCCGACCCGCGCCGCTACCCCCTGGTCCTCCTGTCGGCAGCGTTCGGCGGCGGCATGAGCAGCCGTCTCTTCCAGCGCGTTCGCGAGGAGCTCGCCCTCGCCTACTCGGTCTACTCGTTCCACTCGTTCCACGCGCGGAGCGGGCTCCTCGGTGTCTACGTGGGCACACGCCCGGACTGGGCGGACCAGGCGGTCGCCGCCATCCGCGAGGAGTACGAACGGCTGGCCCGCGAAGGGCTCAGCACGGTCGAGCTGGAGCAGATCAAGCGCCAGGTGAAGGGCCAGATCATGCTGTCGCTGGAGACGCCGGGGGGGCGCCTCTATCGCCTGGCCGGCTTCGCCCTCTACGACGAGCCGTACCAGGGCCTCGACCAGCTCCTCGCCCGGATCGACGCGGTCTCGACCGACGAGGCCGCCATGGTGGCGGCCGACTTCTTCGACCCCGAGCGCTCGTTCGTCCTGCGCCTTGGGCCGGGGGTCGATTCTCCTTAGAATTCGGGACACTTTCAGTCTCACGCGACCCAAGCGACGAGAGCGACCGACATGCTCATCGGGGTACCGAAGGAGATAAAGCGCGAGGAGTACCGCGTCGCGGCGACTCCCGCCGGCGTGGAGGCCCTGACGGGCGCCGGCCACGACGTGATGGTCCAGAAGTCCGGTGGCGAGGCCAGCGGCTTCACGGACGACTTCTACCGCAGCGCCGGCGCGGAGATCGTGGACTCGGCCGAGGAGGTCTGGGCGAGGGCTGAGATGATCATGAAGGTGAAGGAGCCGATCGAGCCGGAGTGGCCCCGCATGCGCGAGGGTCAGGTCATCTTCACCTATTTCCACTTCGCGGCGTCGGAGCCCCTCACGAAGGCGGTGATGGAGTCGGGGGCCGTGGCGATCGCATACGAGACGGTGGAGTTGCCCTCGGGGGAGCTGCCTCTCCTGACGCCCATGAGCGAGGTAGCGGGGCGGATGGCCGTGCAGGAGGGAGCCAAGTACCTCGAGCGCCACTCGGGTGGGGCCGGCGTCCTCCTCTCCGGCGTGCCCGGCGTGCTGCCCGGGAAGGTGGTCATCCTGGGAGGCGGCGTCGTCGGGACGAACGCGGCCAAGGTCGCCGCCGGCATGGGCGCCCGGGTGTCGATCATGGACATCGATCTCACCCGCCTGCGGTACCTCGACGACGTCATGCCGGCCAACGTCCAGGTGCTCTTCAGCACCCGGTACGCGGTGCGCAAGCAGATCGAGGACGCGGACCTGGTCGTGGGCGCCGTGCTCATCCCCGGGAAGAAGGCGCCGGGCCTCGTGAAGAAGGCGGATCTCGAGGCCATGCGTGCCGGGTCGGTGATCGTGGACGTCGCGGTGGATCAGGGCGGGTGCGTCGAGACGATCCGGCCTACGACCCACGACGACCCGATCTACACCGTGCACGGCGTGATCCACTACGGCGTGGCCAACATGCCCGGCGGGGTGCCCCGCACCAGCACCCTCGCGCTGACCAATGCCACCCTCCCCTACGCCCTCACCCTCGCCGACAAGGGGTGGAAGCGGGCGTGTCTCGACGACCGGGCCCTGGCCCTGGGCGTGAACGTGGTGGACGGCGAGATCACCTATCCCGGTGTCGCCGAAGCGTTCGGCATGGGGTGGAGCGACCTGGCGAAGTTCCTCGCCCCGGTGAAGCAGGCCTGACCCGGTGACGGCACGGCGGGAGGGAGACGCCTCCGGGGGCTCCACGTCCCCGGAGGCGTTCCTCGTTCGTTTCAGGAGGCTCCCCGGGAACCCGGACCTCCCCCTTCCGGCCCGGGCGAGCGAGCACGCGGCGGGGTACGACATCCGCTCGGCAGAGGAGGACTTCGCCCTGGCGCGCTTCGAGGTCCGGCTGGTCTCCACGGGGCTCGCCTTGGAGCTGCCCGAGGGGGTGGAGTGCCAGGTGCGGCCACGGTCGGGTCTGGCCGCCCGACACGGCGTGACGCTTCCCAACAGCCCCGGTACCATCGACCCGGACTACCGGGGCGAGGTCCGCGTGCTCCTGCAGAACCTGGGGCCGGAGTCCGTGACGATCGCGAGGGGGGACCGGATCGCCCAGCTGGTCTTCGCCCGCTTCGAGGCTCCCGCGGTGACGGAGGCGAGGGAGCTCGGGGAGACCGAGCGGGGCACCGGTGGGTTCGGCAGCACCGGGCTCGGGTGAGCGGCCCCGGCACGGCCGATCCCCCCAGCGCGAGCGCTCCCGGCCCCGGCGCGGGCCCACCGGGGCGCTCGAGGTGAGGTCCGGGAGGGTCGGGGGGAGATCCCGCACGGGGCCGACGGCGCAGGCGGCATCCCCCGATCATCGAGGAATGACGCGGCCTCTCCTTGCTTCGATCATGGACGGCCTTTAGCTTCCGGCGGCCCCCAGGAGTACCGGCGCTGTCGCCCGCTCGCGCCGGCCCGCCGCACCGACCGTCGGCGCGCCGTTCGAGCACCCGCCGCGGGGGTGCGTGCATGCGGCACGGCGATCCCCGATCACCCTGCTCCGCGACCACCCGAGAAGGGAGCGCGGAGCTTCGTCGAGAAAGAATAGCTTGGCTGGATGGTTCAATTCGGGACGCTTCGTTCCCGTCAATGACATCGCGGTGGATCTCGGAACCGCCAACACGCTGGTATACGTGAAGGGCGAGGGGATCGTCCTGAACGAGCCCAGCGTAGTTGCCGTCGAGAAGGGAAGCCGCAGGATCATGGGGATCGGGCTGGAGGCCAAGCGGATGCTCGGGCGGACGCCCGAGGGGATCGAGGCCGTGCGTCCCCTCAAGGACGGCGTCATCGCCGACGTCGACGTGACGGAGATGATGCTCCGCCACTTCCTGAAGCAGGTCACCGCCAAGCGGATCTTCCGGATCAAGCCCAGGGTGGTCGTGGGGGTCCCGTCCGGGATCACCGAGCTCGAGCGCAGGGCCGTCCGCTCGTCCGCCATGGCGGCCGGCGCCAAGGCGGTGTACATGGTGGCCGAGCCGATGGCCGCCGCCATCGGGGTGGGGCTGCCCGTCGAGACCCCGACCGGAAACATGGTCATCGATATCGGGGGAGGGACGACCGAGATCGCGGTCATCGCGCTCTCGGGCATCGTCTCCAACACGTCGATCCGCGTGGGGGGGGACGAGCTCGACTCGTCCATCGTGACCTTCCTGCGAAAGAACTACAACCTCCTCATCGGCGAGCCCACGGCCGAGGCGATCAAGATCCAGATCGGCTCGGCCTTCGATTTCGGGGAGGAGCGCGAGATGGAGGTGAAGGGACGGGATCTCGTGAGCGGGATCCCCAAGACCGTCCAGGTGCACTCGCAGGAGATCCGGGAGTGCATCCAGGAGCCGGTCCAGGCCATCGTCGAGGCGGTCCGCCGGGCGCTGGAGATCACCCCGCCCGAGCTCTCCTCCGACATCGTCGACCGCGGCATCGTGATGACCGGAGGAGGCGCCCTCATCCGTGGGCTCGACCGGCTCCTCCAGCACGAGACGAACCTCCCGATCCACGTCGACGAGGAGCCGCTCACGTGCGTAGTCCGCGGAGGGGGGCGGATCCTGGACGATCTGAACAAGTACAGGTCGGTGCTGTCTACGTGAGGGAGGGCGCCGCCGGGGGCGGCCGGCGCCGCCTCGCCGCGGCCCAGGTCGTCCGGGGCCCCGCTCTTGCAGCCATGGTCCGCCGAGCCGGGCCCGGACTTCGCCCACGGCATCGCGCATGCCCGCATACACCACCGAGAACGACGACACGGAAGGTCGCCGCCAGCTCGTCACGACGGGCGGCTTCGTGCTTCTCGCGTTGGTGCTGAGCTACCTTCCGGGAGACGCGCAGCAGGGCGTCGCGTCCCTCCTCCGCTCGACGGTCCTCCGCCCGTTCGTCATGGTCCAGGACGGGATCGCGGGGGCTCGCGTGCGGGCCACCGAGAGCAGCCAGCTCCGGGCCCGTCTGGATTCGATGGTCGCCGTCGTCACGGCGCAGACCTATCTGGAGGAGGAGAACCGGGGGCTCCGGGGGCTGCTCTCTCTCTCCGAGCGCATCGGTCCGGGCTATCGGGCGGCCTCGCTCATCCGCCCCGGCACCGCGGGCTCGGAGAGCATGTTCGCCCTGGACGTGGGGGCCGAGGACGGCGTGAAGGCGCCAGCCGCGGTGATCACCCGGCACGGCCTGGTGGGTCTGGTCCGGGAGGTCCGGGAGACGAGCTCCATCGGGATCGACTGGAGCCACCCCGCCTTCCGTGCCTCGGCCACCACGCTCGACGGCACGACGACCGGGATCGTGGAGAGCCTTCGGGGCGACTTCCGTGAGCAGGATCGGCTGGTGCTGAACGGAACCCCCTTCCACACCACCCTGGAGGAGGGGACGATCGTCGTCACCAGCGGGCTCGGCGGGGTCCTCCCCCGGGGCATCCCCATCGGGCGCGTCCGGGGGCTGGCGGAGGCGGACCCCGGGTGGCGGAGGAGCTACTGGCTCGAGTCGTTCACCCAGCCCGGCAACGTGACCCACGTCCTCGTGGCCGCCCCGGGACTGGAGGCGACCCTGCCCGGCGACATCGGCGCCGCCTGGCCGGAGGACTCCATCGCCACGGCCGAGGAGCAGGTACGCCGTGAAGCCCTCCGGCGCGATTCGCTCCAGATCCTCCGCGACAGCCTCGAGACGCTCCGCGCAGTCCTCAGGGCCCGCCGGAGCCAGGACTCGCTCCGCGCGTCGGAGCACGGAGGGTGAGGAGCCCATGGCGACTGTGGGGGACCGTCGTCGTCCTCTTCCTGCTCCACTTCCTCCTCCACCTCGGCATCGGCCTCGGACGGGTGGCCCCGGACCTTCTGACGGTCGCCCTGCTCCTGGCGGCGCGGCACGTGGGCGCGGGGACCGCGGCGGGACTCGGCTTCGCGTTCGGGGTAATGGAAGACGCCTTCAGCGTACTCGCGTTCGGCGCGAGCACGCTGGCCCTCACGGTGGTCGGGGCGGCCGGCGCGAGCACGCGGGATCTCTTCGTGGGTGATAGCTTCTTGTTCGTCGTATCCTACCTCTTCATCGGCAAGTGGACCCGGGACCTCCTGCACTGGGTCATGGTGGGTGAGAGTCTGCGCGAGCCGTTCACCCAGGCGATGCTCGTCGAGGGGTCGATCGCCGCGCTCTACGCCACCGCCGTGGGCCTCCTCGCCATGACCCTGAGCGGCGCCTGGTCGGAGTCCTTCAGGTGAAGACACGGCATCCCCACGCGCGCAGGCGCAGGGCCCTGGGGGCGATCGGCTTCGTCGCCGCACTGGTGGGTCTGCTGGGCCTGGCCTTCTTCCGGGTGCAGGTGCTCTCGTCGAGCACCTACAAGCTCAGGGCCGAGTCCAACCGCCTCCGCCCTCTCGAGATCCCGGCCCCCCGGGGGACGATCCTCGACCGGAACGGTCGCATCATCGCCGACAACGTCCCGGCCTACGCGGTGTCGGTCCTGCCCGGCTCCCGTGACAGCGTGGAGGTCACGTTGCGGCGGCTGGCCCCCTGGCTCGAGCTCGAGGAAGACCGGGTCCAGAGACTCCTGGAGAGGCGAGGTCGGAACCCCAACGCGCCCCTCACGGTGGATCGGGACGTGGACTTCGACCAGGTGAGCGCGCTGGAGGAGCGGCGGAGCCAGTTCCCGAACATCTACGTCGAGATGCACCCCAGGCGGCGCTACGTCTCGGGCGAGGCGATGGGGCACGTGCTGGGCTACATCGGCGAGATCAACCGGGATGAGCTGGAGAGCGACGCCTTCTCCGACGAGCGCTACGAGCAGGGGAGCATCGTCGGCAAGGCGGGGATCGAGCGGCAGTACGAGCACATCCTCCAGGGGACGGCCGGGGTCCGGTACGTGGAGGTGGACGCGCGCGGGCGCATCGTCGGCGACTTCGCCGGAAGCACCTACCGGCCGGCCGCGGCGGGCGAGGACATCCGTCTCAGCATCGACCGGGAGCTGCAGGAGTGGATCCACCGGATCTTCCCGAAGGAGCGGACCGGCGCCGTCGTGGCGCTGGACCCGGCGGACGGGGGCGTGCTCGCGCTCTACTCGCATCCCTCGTTCGACCCCAACGACTTCGTGGGCGGCATCGACCCCGCGACGTGGGAGGGGCTCAACGCGGACACCCTCCATCCCCTCCTCAACCGGGCCGTCCAGAGCGTCTTCCCCCCGGCCTCGACCTTCAAGCCCCTCGTCGGCGCCATGGCCCTCGACCTGGGCGTCGTGACCCCGGACGAGTTCATGGAGCGGCCGTGCACGGGCGGGATCTTCATCGGCGGGCGGTACGCCCGCTGCTGGAAGCCCGAGGGGCACGGGTACCTCGACCTGGCCGGGGCGATCCGCCACTCGTGCGACGTCTACTTCTACCAGCTCGGCGTGCGGATCGGCCTGCAGCGGTTCCTCGAGCGGGGCGTCGAGCTGGGGCTCACGCACCGATGCGGCATCGACCTCCCCCAGGAGAGCCGGGGTGTGTTCCCGGAGGGGCCGGAGTTCTGGGAGCGGCGGTACGGCTACACCCCGCTGGAGGGTGAGATACTCTCCCTGGCCATCGGCCAGGGACCCAACTCGCAGTCTCCTCTCAAGATGGCCCAGGCCTACGTGGCCCTGGCCCGGGACGGGACGGCGCCGGCCCCGACCCTCTTCCTGGGTCGTGAGGACCGCCCCGAGGGGTGGGAGATGCACCTGTCCAAGGAGCACCTCGCCTTCGTCCAGGAGGGGCTCAGGGGGGTCACGGCGCCGGGGGGGACGGCCTACTATTCGACGCTCGAGCACTGGGACATGATCGGCAAGACCGGGACCGGCGAGAACTACCTGAGCCAGCAGGGGCTCGCCGACACGGACGCGTGGTTCGTCGGGATGGCGGGACCCCACGGCCAGGAGCCCGAGATCGTCGTGTCCGTCGTGGTGCAGCAGGGAGGGGGGGGCTCGAGCACCGCCGCGCCCATCATGGCCAAGGTCGCGGACTTCTACCTCCGCAAGAAGTACGGTCTGCCGATCGACACGATCCAGACGCTCCGCGAGCACCTGATGACGAGGGGCTGGCCGAGCTGGGCCCGGAACTGAAGCGGGGGGCGGGTGAGGAGTCTCTTCCGCAGGTGGGCGCTGGACCCGCCGCTGGTGCTGGCGGTGCTCTCGATGACGCTCTTCGGCATCGGGATGATCTACTCGGCCGGCGTCGTGAACGAGCCCGCGCCGTTCCTCTCGATCGCCTGGCTCCGCCAGCTCGTGTGGTGCGGGCTCTCCCTGGTGGCGTTCACGGTCCTGACGCGGATCCCGTTGCGGTGGTGGGAGTGGGCGGCGATTCCCGCCTACGTCTTCGGCGTGATCCTGCTGGCCGCGACGCTGGTGGTCGGAACGGGTGCCGGCACCGCCTCCGGGATCGAGAGCTGGATCGTCGTGGGCCCGCTCCGGTTCCAGCCCGCCGAGCTGGCCAAGATCGCCACCATCCTCGCCCTGGCTCGCCTCCTCTCCATCCGCGACGACGCTCCCTCGGGCTTCAAGGACCTCGTCGCTCCGGGAGCGCTCGTGGCCCTTCCGCTGGGCCTGGTGCTCCTGCAGCCCGACCTCGGCACCGCGATGGCCTTCGTCGGCATCCTGTTCGCCACCCTGTACTGGGCCGGCACGCCGGTGGGCCTCCTCCTCTTGCTGGCGAGTCCGGTCGCGGGCCTGATCCTGGCGTCCGACACCCGGATCTGGTCGGGGTACATCGTGCTCGTCGTCGGGGCGCTCTACCTCTATCGCTACCGACTCTTCCTGTACGAGTCGGTGGGCGTCGTGCTGGCCAACTTCGCCGCCGGGACCGTGGCGCGGCCCCTCTGGAACTCCCTGGCCGAATACCAGCAGAACCGGCTGCTCGTGTTCCTGGACCCGGAGGTCGACCCCCGGGGTGCGGGCTACCACCTCATCCAGAGCAAGGTGGCCATCGGGAGTGGCGGACTGCTCGGCAAGGGGTTCACGCTGGGCACCCAGAAGCGGTTCAACTTCCTCCCGGAGCAGCACACCGATTTCATCTTCAGCGTGATCGGTGAGGAGCTCGGCTTTCTGGGCGTGATGGCGGCGATCCTCGTGTTCGGCTTCATTCTCGCGCGGCTCGTGCGGATGGCGGAGGACAGCAACGATCCCTTTGCCGGGCTGGCGCTGTTCGGTATCTTCGGAACCTGGTTCGTGCACGTCCTGGTCAACATCGGCATGACCGTCGGGCTCGTCCCGGTGACGGGGATCCCCCTTCCGTTCGTGAGCTACGGGGGATCCTTTCTCTTGATGTCGTGGGTCGCCGTCGCCATGGCGGTGCGGCTCGCCCACGAGGATTAGGGGGGGCGGCCCCCCGAGGGGGACAACGCGATGGCGTGGTTCCGAAAAGAGAAGAAGCCCCTGAAAGCGTCCGACAAGCGGGACGTCCCGGGCGACGTGTTCGACAAGTGTGACGCGTGCGGCGAGATCCTCTACCGGGAGACGCTGGCCCAGAACCTGAGCGTCTGCCCGCACTGCGGGAACCACTTCCGGATCGCCGCGGACGAGTATGTCGATCTCCTGCTGGACGACGACTCCTTCGAGGAGCTCGACCCGGGGCTCCGGAGCGGGGATCCCCTGGAGTTCACGGACCTGAAGCGCTACACCGACCGGGTGGCCGCCGCGGAGAAGAAGGTCGGTCGCAACGAGGCGGTCCTCACCGGGAGGGGGCGCCTCGACGGAATCCCGGTCTGCGTGGCGGTCATGGATTTCCGCTTCATCGGCGGCTCCATGGGCTCGGTCGTCGGCGAGAAGATCGCCCGGGTGGTGCGGGTCGCGGTCGACGAGGCGCGCCCCTGCCTGATCGTGAGCGCTTCGGGCGGCGCCCGCATGATGGAGGGAATCTACTCGCTGATGCAGATGGCGAAGACCTCGTGCGAGCTGGCCCGTCTCCACGAGGCGGGCATCCCGTACGTGTCCATCTGCACCGACCCCACCACGGGGGGTGTCACCGCCTCCTACGCCATGCTGGGGGACGTGAACCTGGCCGAGCCCGGTGCCCTGATCGGGTTCGCGGGCCCCCGCGTGATCGAAGAGACGATCCGGCAGGAGCTGCCCGAGGGCTTCCAGCGCTCGGAGTTCCTCCTGAAGCACGGGATGGTGGACGCGGTCGTCGACCGCCGCCACCTCCGGGAGACCGTGGCCCGCCTGCTGCGGCACATGTGGGATGGTCGCACGGTGCGCGAGGAGTGGGCCGAGTCCGAGGAGACCGCGGCGCGGGCGGACGGCGCCCACCGTCCGGCCGAGGCCCACGCCGCGCCCGCTGCCGACGGGGGACTCTGACTCTCCGGGAGCCCGATGAACTCCTCGGCCGCCGGCGGGACGGACGCCGCCCGGAAGACCACCCCCGATCGCCTCGATCACCCCCACGGGGATCCCCTGTTCGATCGGATCTTCCCGCCGCTGGCCACGGGGGTCCACTGGGGCCTCGAGCGCACCAGGGCCGCGCTGCGGGCCCTCGGCGACCCCCACGCGCGATATCCCAGCATCCACGTCGGTGGAACCAACGGAAAGGGCTCCGTGGCGTCGACCGTGCACGCCGTCCTCGACGCGGCCTCGGGAGCGGGGCGTCTCCGCTCGGGCCTCTACACCTCGCCTCACCTGTGCTCGATGACGGAGCGGTACAGGATCGGCGGCGGGCCGGTCTCCGAGCAGACCCTGGTGGCCCTCGCCGAGGCGATCCGCGACGTCGTCGTGGAGCACGAGCTCACCTTCTTCGAAGCGATCACGGTGCTGGCTTTTCACCTGTTTGCCCGGGAGGACGCCGAAGTGCTGACGGCGGAGGTGGGGCTGGGGGGCCGGCTGGACGCCACGAACGTCCTGCAGCCCGTGTGCGCCGCCATCACGAACGTGGCCATGGACCACGCCGAGTACCTGGGCGACACGCTGGCCGCGATCGCCCGGGAGAAGGGGGGGATCATCAAGGCCGGCATTCCCGTGGTCACCGCGGAGACCGACCCCGAGATCATCGAGGTGCTCCGGGAGATCGCGGTGGAACGGGACGCCCCCTTCACGGTGGTCGATCCGGAACGGGACCTTCGTGACCTGGAGGTGGCCCGGGACCACACGTCCTTCACCTACCGCACGCGCTCGTGGGGAGTCCTCCGGCTGAGGACGCCGCTGGTCGGCCGGCACCAGGCCGTGAACGCCGCCCTCGCCGTCGAGGCGCTGGAGCATCTGCCCGCGGAGCTCCGTCCCACCCGACGAGCGGTGATCCGGGGCGTGGGCGCCGTCCAGTGGCCCGGCCGCGACCAGGTCGAGGTGGTGGACGGCCGCAC
>JASFUL010000005.1:0-30719 GCA_050050315.1 Gemmatimonadota bacterium | reverse complement strand
CGCCATCATCGGGGCCCTGATCGGCATCATGGTGGTGAAGTACGGGACGGTCGTCGGCTTCGTGCTCTTCGGGATCGGCGGCCTGATCCGGTTCCGCACGGTGATGCGCTCCGCCCACGTCACCGGCCAGGTGATTCTCGTCACGCTGATCGGCCTCTCGTGCGGCCTCGACCTGCCCCACGTGGCCGTGATGACCACGGCCTTCGGATGGGTGCTGATGTTCATCCTCGAGGCCCGGATCACGTTCCAGGTCGACGTCCGAGGGCTGCCCACGGGCCAGTTCACCGAGGCGGCGGGCGCCTACCGATCCGTGCTCACCAGGCTCGGCTACGGCATCGTCGGCGAGAAGGTCCGGCCCGAGCAGGGCCGCATCCGATTCACCTTCCGAACCGGCAAGGCCGACGCCCGTGCACGGATCGAAGAGCTCGTGGACACCGGTATCGACCCGTCGCTGAGGGGATCGATGGATTGGGAGGTGGACTGAGCGCGGCTGGCCGCGTCACTGTGCGCTCGGAATCCCCTTCATCGCCAGCCACTGTGCGTTCGGAATCAGAGGCGCCGGGGCCGGGCGATCGAACAGGTGCGGCTTCCTCGGGTCGATCCCCGCCTCGCGGAAAGCGGCGATCACGAAGTCGAGAAACTCGGCTCCCGAGCCGGGATTGCTCCAGAGCGCCCGGAAGATGCATCCCGCGAGGTAGCTTCCGAAGCTGTGGCGTCCCCTCCCCCAGATCTCCGTCAGATACGTGCCGTCCCCCACCGTCGTGTCGGGCGGCTGCTCCGCCCAGGAGATGCCGGGGTGCACGCGCTTCGTTCCCGACGGGACCGGGTCCTGCGTGAATCCCGCGGATTCGCTCGTGCGCAGCTCACGGATCATCCATGGGACGAGCATCTCGTCCCGGAGGTAGATGACGATCGTGTCCCGCCGCGCGGCCGGCATTCCCGGACCCGCGACCTTGACCTCGTCGATCCCGGGCCGCGCCTGCATCCGGTCGACGACCATGCTCACGATCGGGAGCGCGCGCAGCGTCACTGGCTGGGTGGTGTGGAGGTAGATCCGGTAGGCCGCACCCCCGACGCGGGGCACGGGCAGGAAGTGATAGAAATCGTCCGGGATCTCCCGACCCGTCTGGGACGCGAGGCGCAGACCCTGACCGCGTTGGTTGGCCTGGCGCACGATGCCCTTGGCCGCCACCAGGAACTGTACGAATCGATCGAGGGGGGCCACCTGCGCCCCCGGAGCGTTGTAGCGGTCGTAGACCTGCCACCCGCCCTCGACCGCCCCGTGTTGCCGGGCTTCCTGCATGATCGTGCCACGATCATACCACACCGTCCGCAGCCAGCCTTGCAGAGTCGGGCTGAAGTCCTGGAGAGAAGCCAAGTCGAGGGATCCCCGAAGAGTGGACGAAGCGGCCGCCAAGGGGGAGACCCGGCGTGCCGAGTCGGGCGATGGCTCCGAAAAGACAGAACGGTATCCAGTGCGCTCGGCGTCTGCAAGACGACGATTCCAGGGGCTCACACGCGCCCTCCATCGGGCTCCTCGACGGTGGCCGCGGCCCCGCTCCGTCTCAGAAGCGCACACCCAGCCCCAGCCCGAACGTCATGGGGTCTACGGACACGGAGGGGTCCGGGGTCGCGAAGTCCCGTATGCGGGCGGTGAAGGGGTTCCACTTCACGTCCAGGTTCAGCGCCGTGCGACGGGAGAGCCCCCAGTCCAGGCCTGCCTGGACGGCCGGGTCCAGGGAGGGTCGCACGTCGGTGGAGTCCAACGCACCCGTCTTCTCCCAGGTGGCCGTGGGGGCCAGCCCCGCGCCGAGGTACGGCTGGACCTCGGCCTCGCCGCCCGCCCTGGGCCACCACTGGACCAGGAGCGTCAGGGGGAGGACCTCCAGAGAGCCGAGGTGGCTCGGGACTTCACCCGTGGCCTCCACCTCCCTGGACTCGGTTCGGAGGCTCGACTCCAGGGCCGCCATGTCGCCGAGCCGGCGGGCCACGGCGGCCTCCAGTCCGATGCCGCTGTAGATCGTCCAGCCCTCGGGCTCGGAGTCGTGGCTGGTTCCGCTGATGACGGCACGGATCCGGAGGGTCCAGGGGCCCTGGGAGTCGTCCGGGGCCTGGGCGGCGCCGGGACCGGGGAGCAGGCCGAGGGCAAGGAGCACCGGGAGGACGAGCCGCAGGACCAGCGGGTAGTCGGCGCGCATGGACGTTCGGCGGTCGGCGTGGCGTTGAACGCGGATGGACGTGGAGAATTTGTACGCGCGCCGGACCCACCGTGCCGTCGGGGGGCTTCCCCTCCGGTGCTGTGGTGGATCTCCCGGGGCCGGGACGCGCCCTCGGGGCGGGGGATTGCCGACACCCGGCGTTTCAGCTGAAAACTCTTCGAGCGATTCCGAGGAGACCTTCTCGGCGCGGAAATGCCGGGGGCGGGATTCGAACCCGCAAAGGCTTTCGCCCGGGGGATTTTAAGTCCCCTGCGTATACCGGTTTCGCCACCCCGGCGGGGGGGCCGCACGGCCGACGCGTGCGGCCGGACGCCATCGCAAGCTACGCCGGACCGCTTCGGCACGCAGGACTGTCGCCTCGCCGCACCCGCGCTGATCCCCTTTCCCCCTCGAGACCCACGGCGTTTTCGCTTCAAGCTTGCAGCACCGCTCCCGATCCACCAACCTCCCTTCCAGAGAGGCACCAGAGGCACGCCGCTCTTCGGGAATCCCGCAGCGGAGAGCATCGCACATCCACGGATCGCTCCCACTCCGTATCCTCACGACGGTCTCCCTCGTCGTCTTTCTGACGGTGAGCGGGACGGGACCGGACAACCTCCACCGCTGCCCGCATCACCCGGGGCGCTCCGCGGAGCTGCGAAGCGGACTTCACGGCCACCCTTCCAGCGTCCCCGCCCTGGCCCCTCCGGCTCGTGGGGCTTCGCACGGCCCTGACCATCCCTGTACCTGCGTGGGGACCTGCCACGGCTCCTCCGCGTCCCCGGTGCCCGTGCGACCCACGGGGGCTCCCCACCCACCTCCTCCGACCCCGGACCGGGCCTCTCCCAGGAAGTGGAGGTCCACCTTCCTCGGGCCACGCCATCCCCCCTTCGATCTCTACCAGGCCAACGCTCCGCCGGAGGTGACCTGACGGCACCCGCGGGATCCGTCCGCCCGGGCCGCGTCACCGAGCCGACCGGGGCCGCAGTCCCCGCGGAAGACCCGCCGACACCCTCGAGCTCGCCCGAGCTCGCGCGGCGCGGCCCCTACCCCCCGGCTGACGGGAATCCGCGGGCCCTGGTCGCGTGTCCCGCTCCGCGTGTCGAGGCGCCACCGGCGGTCCCGGCACACGAACCGTCTCGGCCACGGAGCGACCATGCGAAGAATCCACCCGAGGACACGGCTCCTCTTCAGCCTCCTCTCCCTCATCCTCTCGGCCCGCCCGCTGCGGGCACAGGATTACGCGCCCTCCATCGGGTCCGTCCTGACCGGCTATGCGGCCTTCGGTTATGCCAGCGGGCTCGGAGGCGACTTTGAGCACGACTTCACGGCGTCGGCTTCGCTGGTGCCCCTCTTCCGGATCGAAGAAGACGTCCTCGTGGCCGGTGAGGTGGAATTCGCCCTGCACGACGGCGAGACCCTGGTCCAGCTCGAGCACGCCGAGGTCCACTACCTCGGCTTCGACCGCGTCCAGCTCAAGATGGGTCGCTTCCACGTCCCGTTCGGCGTGTGGATGCACAACAACTGGATCAACCGCATGCCCACACCTCCCCTGCTCTACGAGGACACGCACGGCGAGCCGGCTTCGAGCGCCCTCCTGCCGATCCTCTTCGACGTCGGGGTCATGGCTCGCTGGACGCTCCCGGTGGCCGACGGATGGAGGACGTCGGCGGCCCTCTCCGTCACCCAGGGTCCGCGGCCCGGGGAGGGCGACCACACGCACGAGGAGATGGAGGAGGAGCCCGACGAGGGGCACTCGGACGTGGCTCGCCTGGCCTACGGTGCGACGTACGAGGACAACAACGACGACAAGATGCTCGCCCTCGAGCTCAAGGCCGTGTCGGCGGGGGGCCTCACCCTGCAGGCGTCCGGGTTCCGCGCCGCGTACGACGACGAGGGCGAGCTCGACGTCGTCGGCGTGAATCTCTCGGCGATCTGGGCGCCCCGATCCGGGCCGCTGCGGCTGCTCGACGTCCGCGGCGAGGCCTCGCTGCTCGACCAGGAGTACATCGACGACGACGAGACCGGGTCGGTCCGTTCCGGAGGCTACTACTTGCAGGTCAGCCGGCGTGTCCGGGACTTCCAGCCCGTGGTCCGATGGTCGCACCTGCCGCAGTCCACGGCCGGGTCCGGCCCGTTCGTCGACCGGAGACGTCAGCTCGCCCTCGGGCTGGAGTACTGGATCTCACCCTCGGTGCCGCTGAAGGCGGCCTATCAGTGGGAGCTGGATGGTGCCGACGGCTTTTTCCTCCAATGGGCAGTGGGGTTCTGAGATGAACGACCTGATCCGATCCGCGCTCGCCGCCATGACTCTCGCCCTGGCGCTCTCCGGATGCGCGGGGGGCCCGCAACCCGAGCCGGAGGCGCCGACCCTCGCCGAGGGGGGCCGCATCTGGGCGAACACCTGCGACCGGTGCCACAACCTGCGTCCGCCCGGGCAGTTCACGGCGGAGGAGTGGCCCGTCATCGTCAGCCACATGCGGACGCGGGCGGACCTGACCCGGCGGGAAGCCGAAGCCGTGGCGGCCTACCTCGCCCGTGTGGCGCCCCGGGGAGTCGTCAGCGGGTCCTGAGCGGACTCTCCCGGCCCCTCTGCGGGGTCGAGACCCCGGTGCTCCCGGCTCCGGACACGCCTCTCCCGTGGGCCGGACCGTCATCTCGAAGTACAGGTCCACCTCGTCCGCCACCTTCACGACGCCCGCGGTGGACTCGGGCTCGATCCCGAAGTCGGTCTGGCGTATGCGGAGGTGGCCGTCGAGGCGGAGGCGTCCGGCGTCCCGAGCCAGCGTCAACGGGACCTGGACGTCTCTCTCGACCCCGTGCAGCGACAGACGGCCGCCTGTCTCGATCGCGTCGTCCGCGGCGGGCTCCACGGCCCGGAGGTCGAGGCGGATCTCGGGAAAGCCGGCGGCGTCCAGGTGTGCCGCGTCCAGCATCTTCCGCTGGAGCTCGCGCCGGTCCTCGTCCCCGGGTCCTTCACCCAGTCCCGCGAGGGAGCGGGCCGAGTCGGAGTCGATCAGGAGCGACTCCGTCTGGATCACGACCGACCCGTGGGCCCCCTCGGGGATCGGCTCGGCCAGGCAGAGCCGGGCGGTCCAGGTCACGGGCACGATGGCGTGCTCGTGTCCCAGGAAGGAGAGCAGCCCGGCTTTGTGCGTGACGGCGTACACCCGCGACGCGTCCGCCGCGACCACGTAGCGCTCCAGCTCGGGAGCCTCCTGGCGGCCGGCCGAGCCCTGGACGGAGATCAGCGTCGCGAGCACCGTGATCCAGATCGTCATCGCTCCCCCTTCCGCTCCTCCGCACCGTTCACGCCTCGTGGAGTCGCCCGGGGAAAGACACGGCCGCCCGCGACCGGTTCCCCGGCCGCGGGCGGCTCATGGCGTCGTGGGCCCGATCGGGTGAGCGTACCCGGGCGCTACGACACTACCACGGACGGGTGGAGCTGCTCAGGGAGGCCGTGGACGCCGAGCCGGAGCCCGAGACCCGACAGCTCTGGGAGGAGCTGAAGAGCGCGTAGGTAAGCCGCTCACTCCCCGGCGGCCAGGGCGTCCCGGATGAGGTGGGCCGGGGGCGCGCCGTCGGCCCGGCACGCCATACCGGCGGCGCCACCCTCCTGGCCGGTCACGTCGCGGCCGTCCACCAGGACGGTCGGAGACCCGAAGCGGCGGAACCGCTCCGGGGTGGCCTCGGAGGCCAGGTTCCACTCCCTCCACCCCCCGTCGGGAAGCGCGGCGCGCAGGGCGGCGCGGGCCATCTCGACGTTCGGGCACCCGGGAACGTAGATCAGGTCGACCTCCATCAGGCACCTCCCCCCGTCAGCCAGAGTCCCGCTCCGACCAGCACGATGGCCACGGCGAGCCAGGCCACGCCCCGCTTGAGAACGCCCCCACCCTCCATCTCCATGCCGTCCGGGGCTCCCTCGACCCGCAGGAAGCGCCGGTGGAGCCAGACGAGCCAGACGGCGAGCCCCGCCATGGCGAGGTTGAGCCAGAAGGTGTAGTCCACCGCGAACCGCGTCACCTCGTCGACGACGCGCGCGCTCTCGGGCGTGATGCCCAGGGCGGCGAAGCCCGCGTGCAGGAGGAGCGCCGTGGTGACCATGCTGACGTACATGACCCCGGCGATGTAGAGGGCCACCCTCCAGCCGTAGTACTTCGCGTTGACCGCCACCAGGGGGGGCACGATCAGGTCGGAGTAGATGAAGCCCATGATCCCGGCGAAGAGCACGCCGTTGGCGTTCAGGACCGTGGCCAGGGGGATGTTGCCCATGCTGCCGATGAAGGTCGCGGCGGCGACGAAGGGCGCGACGAGCGCGTTCTCCAGCACGATGAGCCAACCCGGCAGCGCGCCCTCAGCCTGCAGCAGGAAGATCGCGCCCCACCAGGCGGCCGGCACGAGCACGGCGACGAACCCCGCCACGGTGAAGCCGATGAGGATCTCCTCCCACACCATCTTCCACTCGGACACGAAGTTGTGCCCGACCTTGCGCCATCCCTCGGCGCTCCGGATGCGCGCCTTCCAGTCGAAGTCGTCCTCCTCCGGGGGCGACAGCTCCTCCACGCGCTCCCGCGCCGCCTCGAGCCACGCCCGCGGGTAGGTCCACCGGATCAGCGCGGTGCTGACCACGATCATCACGATCCCGCCCACCACCTCCGCCGCGACGAACTGCCAGCCGAGAAAGATGAAGATCAGGATGCCGAGCTCGATGACCAGGTTGGTCGACGCGAACATGAAGGCGACGCCCGCGACGAAGTGGGCGCCCTTGAGGATCAGCGCCCGGGCCGCCGACAGCGCCGCGAAGGAGCAGGACGAGGAGATGGCGCCGAAGGCGGTGGCCAGGGACACGGACCCCGCGCTGGCGTCGCCCATGTGCCGCGTGAGCCGGGCCTTCGGGACGAACGCCTGGATCATGGCGCTGATGAAGTAGCCGAGCACGAACGCCCAGCCGGACTTCCAGAAGAAGCCGAGGGCCGTGCGCGCTCCGTCGGCCAGGGCGGTGACTTCCATGGGGGGACCCCCGAACCGGCGGGGAGGAGGCGAGTGGACCGGTGGGACCGTGGTCCGATGATATCGGGCGCCCCGCCCGGCGTCGAGGGTGCTCGAGCCCCGACGCCACCGCCGCCCAGGTGCACGTATCTCGATCCCCGTTTCACGACGGCTTCAGGCTCGATCCTTCGACATCCGGGTACGAGCGGCCCCGGGACCCGTCCCTCCAGGGAATCTCGCCCCATGCGCATTCTCGTAGCCGAGGACGACAAGAAGGTCGCCAGCTTCCTGGAGAAGGGTCTCCGGGAAGAGGGCTACGCCGTGGACGTCGCGCACGACGGGACCGAGGGCGCCATGAAGGCGCTGGTCTACGAGTACGACCTCCTCCTCCTCGACGTGATGATGCCGGGCAAGTCGGGCCTGGAGATCGTCCGCGAGCTCCGGTCGAGGGAGAAGACCGTCCCCATCCTGCTCCTCACGGCCCGGGACAGCCGGGACGACATCGTCCAGGGGCTCGACATCGGGGCGGACGACTACCTGACGAAGCCGTTCAGCTTCGACGAGCTCCTGGCCAGGATCCGTGCCCTCCTGCGACGGGGCGGAGCCGAGCGGCCCGACCGCCTCATCTACGGCGACGTGGAGCTGGACCGGATGAAGCACGTGGCCGTCCGGAAGGGCGAGCGACTCGACCTGACGCCGAAGGAGTTCCAGCTCCTGGAGTTCTTCATGCTGAACACGGAGCGCGTGGTCCGACGCACCGAGCTCCTGGAGAAGGTCTGGGACCTGACCTTCGACCCCATGAGCAACGTGGTGGACGTGCACGTGGCGCACCTGCGTCAGAAGCTCCGGGGACCCGACGGGCGCGACCCGCTCCTCCACACCATTCGCGGCGTCGGATACGTCTTCCAGAGGGACGAGCCCGAGTGAGCGACCTCCGCTCGTTCCGCTTCCAGCTGGCGCTCAGGTTCACGCTCGCCATGGCGCTGGCCGTCTCGATCATCTCCGTGGCGACCGTGCTGACACTCCGCTCCGGGCTCGACCAGGAGCTCGACGCGAGCATTCTCAACGTGGCGTCGATCCAGGCGGCCTCGGTGACGGACTCTCCGAGCGGGGAGATGCGCTTCCACGAGTGGGAGCTCACGCCCGACGAGGCCGCCTCGGTGCGCGAGCTCATGCGTTACGCGCAGGTGTGGAGCGAAGCCGGACAGAGCCTCCTGCGCAGCCAGTTCATGACGGTGGACCTGCCCCTCGACCGCAGCGCGCTCGTGGAGGCGGGCGAGGGCGAGCTGGTCTGGCGGGAGCAGGACTTCGACGGCACCGAAATCCGGTCCCTGTATTACCCCCTCGCCCGCTTCGGCCCGGCCCACGAGCGTCACGTCCTCCAGGTGGCCGCACCTCTCGCGGGACGCGACCAGCTGGTCGATCGCCTGACGATCTTCTTCGCCGCCATGACGGTCCTCGTCACCGTGGCCTCGGCCGCGGGGAGCTGGTGGCTCGCCGGTCGTGCGGTGCGGCCCGTGCACGAGGTCATCGACCAGGCCGAAGCCATCGGTGCGGGCTCCCTCGACCGCCGGATCCGGGCGTACGCGGATACGCGCGAGTACCACCGGCTGGTGGAGGTCCTGAACACCATGCTGGGGCGCATCCAGCGGGCGTTCGAGGCCCAGACGCGCTTCACCGCGGACGCCAGCCACGAGCTCCGCTCGCCCCTGACCGCGCTCCGGGGCGAGATCGAGCTCGCGCTGCGGCGGGAACGGTCCCCGGAGGAGTACCGCCGCGTTCTGGAGAGCGCGCTGGAGGAGATCCACCGGCTCTCCCGCATCAGTGAAGACCTGCTGACGCTCGCACGGGCGGACGCGGGCTCGCTCCCGGGTCCCGACGGCGAGGCGCGCCCGGGGGAGGTGGCAGGGCGGATCGTCGACCGCTTCCGCCTGCGGGCGGAGGAGAAGGGCCTCGACCTCACCCTCTCGGTCCGTGGGGACGCCCCGGTGGCGCTCGACCCGGGACTGCTCGGACAGGTCCTCTGGAACCTCACGGACAACGCCGTGAAGTTCACGCCTCCGGGCGGCGAGGTGGAGGTGTCCGTCGAGCGGAGGCCCGAGGACCTCCGCATCGAAGTGAGGGACACCGGGCCGGGGGTGGGGGATGATCCGGACCGGGTCTTCGACCGCTTCGTTCGCCTCGACCCCGCGCGTACCCCGGGCGAGGAGACGTCGGGCACGGGACTGGGCCTTTCCATCGTCCGGGCCATCGTGAACGGCCTCGGGGGCCGGATCACGGCCGAGAACCTCGGGGGCGGAGGCGCCCGCTTCCACGCAGTCATCCCCCTCGAAGGGGGGCGTGGGGAAGATCCCCACGTTCCCTGAATTCTTCTTCACGATCAGATCACGAAGATTTCATCCCGGCCCCGGTAGGTTCCTGCGATCGACTCGCTGAAACCCAACGGGACGCACGATGAGATCGACGATCCTCCTCGCGACGCTCGGGGCTCTGGCGGCCTCGGCCCCGGGCGCCCTCGGGGCCCAGACCGCCGGCCGCGGGACTCTCGCGGCTACCGACCCGGTCCTGACGCTGCCGGGACTCCTCGACAGCGTGGCGCGCCGCAATCCCCGCCTCCACGCCATGGAGGCCGCGGCCGTCGCTGCGGCGACCCGTGTCGCGGAAGCCTCCACCCTCCCCGACCCGATGCTCCAGCTGGGGGTGATGAACTTCGGGCTCCCGGATCTGAACACGGACATGGCCAGCTCCATGGCCCCGTCCGTCCAGCTCATGCAGACCGTGCCGTTCCCTGGCAAGCTCGGCCTGAGGGGCGAGATCGCCGACGCCTCCCGGGTGATGGCCGAGGCGGGCGCGGACGAAGCGTGGTGGGAGGTCCGGGGCACGGCCGCGAGCCTGTACTGGGAGCTCTACTCGCTGGACCGGCGGACCGAGGTGATGCGGGAGACGCTGGCGCTCCTGGAGAATTTCCAGGCCATCGCGCGGTCGATGTACTCGGCCGGCACCGGACGCCAGGCCGACGTGCTCCGGGCCGACGTCGAGGTGGCGCGCATGGACGGCGAGATCCGGAAGATGGAGGCCATGCGGAAGGCCGTGGCGGCCCGGCTCAACGGCCTCCTCGACCGCCCGGCCTCGACGCCCGTCCCCTCCCCCGTCCTGGTCCCTCTTCCGTCGGACGTACCGGCGCAGGACACGCTCGCGGCGTGGGCCGACGAGAGCCGTCCACTCCTGGCGCGGGCCCGGACCGGAGTGGAGCAGGCGGGGACGCGCGTGGAGCTGGCCCACAAGGAGATCTGGCCGAACCTCACGTTCGGCGTCACCTACGGGCAGCGCGACCGGGGGATGGGCCTCGAGCGGATGGGGAGCGCCATGGTCGGCTTCAGCCTGCCCGTCCACGCCTCGAGCCGCCAGCTCGCGGCCCGGGACGAGGCCGGGGCCATGCAGCGCATGGCCGAGGCCGAGCTGGGGGGCCTCCGGGCCCAGGTCCACGCCCGCATCGGTGAGCTGCTGGCGGAGCTCGACCGGTCCCGTTCCCTCATCGAGCTGTACCGGGACGAGGTGCTGCCGGAGGCCCACGGGACCGTGGAGTCGGCCCTCTCGTCCTATCGCGTCGGCTCCGTCGACTTCATGACGCTCGTCGACGCGCAGATGACCGTGAACCGCTACGAGGCGGAGCTCCATCAGCTCGTCGCCGACTACGGCAAGGCCGTCGCCGGATTGGAGTCGACGGTGGGCCGCGAGCTTCCCCCCACCGAACAGATGCTGGCGGGAATCCCCGGCGAGAGCCGTTCGAACGCTAAGGAGGCACGATGAAGAACCGCAATCAGATCGCCCTGTCGGTGATCGTCGTGGCCGCGGCCCTGGCCGTTGTCGCCTTCCAGCTCCGGACAGGGGAGCCTGCCAACGACGGGGGCGCCATGGAGGGGCACAACCACGCCGCCATGGGGGCCGGCAGCGCGCAGAAGCCCGTCCACCTGTCCCCGGAGGATGCGCGCCGCATCGGCGTGACCTTCGCCGAGGTCGAGCGTCGGGGACTCGACCTCGCGGTCCAGACGCTGGGCACCGTAGCGTACGACGAGACCCGTCTCGCGACGGTCAACCCGAAGATCGACGGGTGGGTCGAGGAGCTGTTCGTCGACTTCACGGGTGCGCCGGTCCGGGAGGGACAGCCTCTCCTGGCGGTCTACAGCCCCAAGCTGGTCTCCGCCCAGGAGGAGCTGGTGCTGGCGGCCCGGCTGCTCCGGGACGCGGGAGAGGGCCGGCCCGCCGACAACGCCCGGGGGCTGCTGGAGTCGGCCCGCCGCCGTCTCGCCTACTGGGACATCCCGGAGGAGGAGATCCGGCGGATCGAGGAGACCGGCGAGATGCGCAAGACGCTCACGCTGCGCTCGCCCGCCTCCGGCGTGGTGGTGGAGAAGAACGTCGTGGAGGGTGACCGCATCATGCCTGGCATGACGGTCTACCGCATCGCCGATCTCTCCCGGGTGTGGATCGAGGCCGACGTCTTCGAGAAGGACCTCGGCGTCGTGCGCGAGGGCCAGACGGCGTCGGCGAGCTTCGAGGCGTTCCCGGGGCGGGCCTTCGCCGCCCGGGTCACGTACGTCTACCCGACGGTCTCGATGGACACCCGGACGGGTCGGATCCGGCTCGAGCTCCCCAACCCCGACCAGATCCTCAAGCCCGGCATGTACGCCCGGATCTCCCTCGACGTGCCTCCCACGGGAAAGACGCTGGTCGTGCCGCGGAGCGCGGTGCTCTCGACCGGCGCCCGCTCCCTGATCTTCGTCCGCGCGGCGGACGGAACGCTCGTGCCGCGGGAGGTCACCGCGGGGCGGACGGTCGGGCGCCACGTCGAGATCCTGGCAGGCGTCGAGGCCGGAGAGCGGGTCGTCTCGTCCGCCGCCTTCCTGGTGGACGCCGAGTCCAACCTCGGCGCGCTCACGGCCGGCATGGAGGATATGGAGGGCGAGGACGGTACCGACCACTCGGGACACGAGGTCGGCGAGCCCGCCACGGACCACTCCGGACACGACACGACTGGTGACGCACCCGCCACGGGCCACTCTGGACACGACGCCCCGACCGGCACCGACGCCTCCGGCGCGGCCGGCGTTCCGCATCCCCCTCGGTAGCCGACCCGGGAGACAGAGCCGTGCTCGAACGAATCATCGAGTGGTCGGTCCGGAACAAGTTCCTGGTGCTGCTGGCGGCCGTGTTCCTGACGGCGGCGGGCGTGGTGGCCATGCGGAGCATGCCCCTCGAGGCGCTCCCCGACCTGTCCGACGTCCAGGTCATCGTCCGGACCGACTATCCGGGCCAGGCCCCCATGATCGTCGAAGACCAGGTCACCTACCCCGTGGCCAGCGAGATGCTGAAGGTGCCCGGCGCGCAGACCGTGCGGGGCTACTCCTTCTTCGGGACGTCCTTCGTCTACGTCATCTTCGACGACGGCACGGACCTGTACTGGGCCCGCAGCCGCGTCCTGGAGTACCTGTCCGCCATCCGCGGCAAGCTGCCCGAGCGGGCCGAACCAGCTCTCGGCCCGGACGCCACGGGCCTCGGCTGGGTCTACCAGTACGCGCTCGAGGACACGACCGGCACCATGTCGCTGGCCGACATCCGGTCGTACCAGGACTGGTACCTCCGCTACCAGCTCACCTCGGTCTCCGGCGTGAGCGAGGTGGCCACCGTGGGGGGCTACGAGCGCGTCTACGAGGTGACCGTCGACCCGGTGAAGCTCCGGGGCTACGGCATCCCGGTGACCACCGTCATGGAGGCGATCCGGGCGTCCAACGAGGACGCCGGGGCGATGGTGCTCGAGATGGCCGAGCGCGAGTACATGATCCGCGGCCTCGGCTACCTCGAGGACATGGAGGACATCGAGGACGTGGTGGTGGCGTCGACGGGCCACGGCACCCCGGTCCGGGTCGCCGACGTGGCCGAAGTGCGCCTGGCTCCCGACGTCCGCCGGGGCGTCGCCGACCTCGACGGGCGGGGTGACGTGGTCGGCGGGATCGTGGTGATGCGCTTCGGCGAGAACGCGCTGGCGACCATCGATCGGGTGAAGGCCAAGCTCGCCTCCCTCGAGGACGGCCTGCCGGCCGGGCTGGTGGTGAAGCCCGTCTACGACCGCTCGGACCTCATCCACCGCGCCATCGGCACGCTGAAGGAGAAGCTGCTCGAGGAGTCGCTGGTGGTGGCGCTGGTGACGGCGCTGTTCCTGTTCCACGCGCGGAGCGCGCTCGTCGCCATCCTGACGCTGCCCCTCGGCATCCTCATGGCGTTCATCTCCATGCGGGCGCTGGGGCTGGGCGCGGACATCATGAGCCTGGGCGGCATCGCCATCGCCATCGGCGCCATGATCGACGCGGCGATCGTGATGGTGGAGAACATGCACAAGCACCTCGAGCGCGCCATCGACGAGAAGCGGGAGAAGGCGCGGGCGATGGGGGTGCCGCTCGAGGGGGACGACGGCGGCGAGCACCTCCACACGAGGATCCTCACGCCCCGCGAGCGCTGGGACGTGGTGGTCGAGTCGTCGAAGGAGGTGGGCCCCGCCCTCTTCTTCAGCCTCCTCATCATCACCGTCTCGTTCCTGCCGGTCTTCGCCCTGGAGGCCCAGGAAGGCCGGCTGTTCAAGCCCCTGGCCTGGACCAAGACGCTCTCCATGGCCGCCGCGAGCCTGCTTTCGGTGACGCTGGTCCCGGTGACCATGGGGCTGTTCATCCGGGGCCGGATCCACCGGGAGCACCGGAACCCGGTGAACCGGTTCCTGGTGCGGCTCTACAGGCCCGTCCTGGAGGCGGTGCTCCGCTTCCGCTGGCCCGTGATCGCGTCGGCGGCCGGGGTGCTCATCCTCACCGTCCTGCCCCTGAAGCGCATCGGCTCGGAGTTCATGCCGCCGCTCAACGAGGGCACGATCCTCTACATGCCCACGACGCTCCCGGGCATCAGCATCGCGAAGGCGTCCCAGACGCTCCGCGTGCAGGACTCCATCATCAAGGCCTTCCCCGAGGTGGAGAGCGTGTTCGGGAAGGCGGGGCGGGCCACGACGGCGACCGACCCGGCCCCTCTGGCCATGTTCGAGACCACCATCGTCCTGAAGGACGAGGGCGAGTGGCGCGAGGGGATGACGTACGAGAAGCTCGTCGACGAGATGGACGACGAGCTCCGCATGGCGGGCATCACGAACTCGTGGACCATGCCCATCAAGGGCCGCATCGACATGCTGGCCACGGGGATCCGCACGCCCGTGGGCATCAAGATCTTCGGGCCCGACCTGAACGAGCTCGAGCGGCTGGCGCGGGAGGTCGAGGCCGCCGTCCAGATGGTGCCCGGCACGCGCTCCGCCTTCGGCGAGCGCGTGGTCAGCGGCTCGTACCTGGACATCGACATCGACCGCGAAGCGGCGGCCCGGTACGGGCTGAACGTCCGGCAGGTCCAGATGGTGATCCAGTCGGCCATCGGCGGGATGAGCATCACCCGCACGGTGGAGGGGCGCGAGCGCTACGGCGTGCGCGTCAGGTACCCCCAGGAGCTCCGCGACCAGCCCGACAAGATCGAGGAGATCCTGATCCCGGTGGGGGCCCGCCGGGGCGGGTACGGCATGGCGGACATGGCCGCCCCGGCGACGATGGCGGGGATGGACGGCTCCACGGGCGCCCGGGCCGGCTCCGACATGAGCGGCGGGTCCGGGATGGACATGGGAGGCGGGTCCGGCGGCGGCATGTCCGCGATGGGAGGCGGCGGCGCCCAGATCCCCCTGGGGCAGATCGCCCGCATCCGCACCGTGGGCGGTCCCATGGCCGTGAAGACCGAGCAGGCCTTCCCCACGGCGTGGGTGTTCGTGGACGTCGAGGGAAGCGACCTCGGGTCCTACGTCGGTTCGGCGAAGGAGATGGTGGACGACATGGTCGAGCTGCCCGCCGGCTACTCGATGACCTGGTCGGGCCAGTACGAGTACATGCAGCGGGCCAAGGAGAAGCTGGCGCTCGTCGTCCCGGCGACGCTGCTGATCATCTTCCTCCTCCTCTACCTGAACTTCGGCCGCGTCGGCGAGACGATGATCGTCATGCTCTCGCTCCCGTTCAGCCTGGTCGGGGGCGTGCTGATCATGGCGCTCCTCGGGTTCAACTGGTCGGTGGCGACGGGGGTGGGCTTCATCGCCCTGGCCGGCGTGGCGACCGAGATCGGGGTGATCATGCTGCTCTACCTGGGCAACGCGTGGGAGGACCGTAGGCGCCGGGGCGAGGACACGCTGGAAGGACTGCACGACGCCGTCGTCCACGGCGCGGCCCTCCGCGTCCGCCCGATCATGATGACCGTGACGGCCATCATCGGGGGCCTGCTCCCCATCTTCTGGGGGCACGGGGCCGGCGCGACGGTCATGCGGCGCATCGCCGCGCCGATGGTGGGCGGCATGGTCTCGGCCACGCTCCTGACCCTCCTGGTGATCCCGGCCGTCTACTCGCTCTGGCAGGAGGCGCTGGTGCGCCGGGCCGCCCGCCAGGAGTCCCTGGTGACCGACCTGCAGCCCGCGGGCGCCGACTGACGGCCCCGCCGGGTCCGGCCGCGGGGCTGGTGGTCGCCCGCGACGTTCGGGGCTCGTCCCGCGTCCGTGATCCCACCTCCTGGCGCCTCGGCGAAGTGTACGCCGGGAGGGTCGGGACCCCGGACGGCTTGTATCGCACCCCGCGCCGGGCGATCCTTCCGGCGACATGACACAGCTAGCCTGGGTTCTGGCCTTCACTCTCGGGACGTCCTTCCTCTGCTCCGTCCTGGAGGCGACGCTCCTCTCGATCACCATCTCGTACACCGAGACCCTGAAGGAGCGCGGGGAACGGGCGGGGCACATCCTCTGGCGCTTCCAGCGCAACATCGACGAGCCGATCGCCGCGATCCTCACGCTGAACACGGTGGCCAACACGGCAGGCGCTACGCTGGCCGGAGCCCTGGCCCTCGATGTGTTCGGCAGCGCCTGGATGGCGGCCTTCTCGGCGGCCCTCACGCTCTCGATCCTCCTCTTCTCCGAGATCGTGCCCAAGACGCTGGGCGCCACCTTCTGGACCATCCTGGCGCGGCCCGCGGCGTACGTGCTCCAGGGAATGGTCTGGGGCCTCAAGCCGGTGATCCTGCCCCTCCGGGCGTTCGCACGCCTCATCACGCCCAGGAGCGGTCGCCCCTCCGAGGTGACCCGGGCCGAGCTCGAGGTCCTCGCCACCCTCGGCCGCCGTCAGGGGACCCTCGACGAGGCCGAGTGGAAGGTGGTCACCAACGTCATGCGCCTGGAGGACGTGAGACTGGGCGAGGTCATGACGCCGAGGACCGACATCGTGGCGGTCCCGGTGGACGCGACGGTCGAGGAGGCCAAGGACGTCATGCTGGACCACGGCCATCTCCGGCTCCCCGTGTACGACGAGACCCTGGACGGGATCCGGGGGATCCTCCTGGCCAGGGACCTCTGGGACGCGGATCGCGCGGGCGCCACCCACATCGGGGACCTGGTGCGTCCCGCCGTCTTCGCCCCGGCCACCAAGTCCGTGGAGGCCCTGATCCCCGAGCTGCGCCGGCAGCGAATGAAGATGGCGATCGTGGTGGACGAGTTCGGCGGAACGGCCGGGATCGTGACGCTCGAGGACCTCCTGGAGGAGATCGTCGGCGAGATCCAGGACGAGCACGAGGCCGACGAGCCCGTGGCCTTCCAGCCCCTCGAGGGCGGGGGTGTCCGGGTCTGGGGCGCCGTTTCCGTCCGAGAGGCGAACGAGCGCTTCGGCGTGGCCCTTCCCGACGACCGCCACGACACCATTGGCGGCTGGATCTCCGGAGAGCTGAACCGGATCGGGCAGGTCGGCGACGTGGTGCAGGTCGAGGGCGGGAGCTTCCGCATCACGGAGGTGCACGGACGACGGGTGGAGTACCTCGTGTTCGAGCGGAGAGGGTAGCCACCTCACCTCCCCGGATGTCCGCCGCGATGCACCCACGATCGGCCTCGCGGTCGTCTGTCGACGCCACCGGGAACGGGCCAGCCGGTTAAGACATCCTCATCCGAAGTTCACCGCGGCTTCACCGGGGTAGTCCTAGTATCCACGTGCATTCGAAGGCGCACCGCGGGCCGTCACGCGACGACCCGCGAGCGCCGTGACGACCGAGGAGACTCATGATGATCAAGCGACCAGCTTTCGCGACCGCCGCCTTCCTGGCGCTCACCGTGGTGCCCGCCCGGGCCCAGCAGCACCCGCACGGCCAGGGCATGCACCAGGGGACGGCGATGATGATGTCCTGCCCCACGACGCAGCAGATGATGCAGGGAATGTACGGCCAGGGTACGGCGGGCATGCATGGCCAACGCATGGGAATGCGGGGTCAGGGGACGATGGGGATGCATGGTCACACCGGAGGCGCCACGATGGGAGCGATGGGCTCCCTCTCCCTGGGACCCGGCATGCTGCTCCGGGTGTCCGACGCCCTCGGGCTCACTCCCGAGCAGGTGGAGCAGCTCACGGCCCTCCGGGAACGGACCCGGGACCAGCAGCAGGCGCAGATGCAGGCGGCATCGGACGGCTGCCGTACCGCCGCGAGCGCCCTCGAGGGGGACGCGCCCGATCTCGACGCCTACGCCGAAGCGCTGAACGAGGTGGCGGACCACATGGTCGCCGCGCAGGTGACCCTGGCTCGGACGGCCATCGAGGCGCGGGAGCTCCTGACGGCCGAGCAGATCGGGAAGCTCGACGACGTGCTGTCGACCGCGCACGGCCCGAGGAGCGGAGGGATGATGTAGGGTTCGCCGGGCTACCGAGCGCCTGAACGTGGAGACCCTCGTCGCCGTCCTGGCCTTCGCCGTGCTCTTCGGCCTCTTCGCGGTCTCGCGGGTCGCGGAGCGGACGCGCCCGTGCAAGGGCAGGAAGGGGCCCGGTGAAGAACGGTGTGGTGCCTGTCCGCTGCGGGCGGGACCCGGCGACCGCTTCGGTGCCTGTCCGGGTCCGGGAGAGCGGCCCGACGCGTGAGCCTGGAAGCACGTTCCCCGTCGGACTGAATCCTCCCCGACCCGCGGCGGCCGTCTCGGCAAGCGCGACTACGGGGAGTGGGGATCTCCCCCTCTCCCCGTCGGGCTCCCCCCCACACTCCTTGAATCGGGTTTAATGGGATCTTCACCATGACTTCAGGGGCCACTGGGCACATTGAGGGCACGAGGGCGCTGAGCCACTGAATCCCATGAAGACGCACCGGCCCCGCCTGCCCGTAAGGACTTCCACCGCCAGGAGCCACAGCATGTCGAGCCAGTCGCGCAGGAAGCCGAAGAAGACGGGTCCCTTCGCCCGTGAGAAGGCCCGCACCCGGGCCATGTGGTACAAGGTGGGGGGCGCGGCCGCTCTCCTCCTGGTTGTCTCCCTGACGGTCTCGAGCAGGGCCGAGGGGGCCCATCACCCCACCCCGAGGCCGGAGATGGAGCATTCGGCCCACGTCGTCCCGGCCGCCCGGTACGAGGCGTACCCGCGGGTGGCGAGGACGTACGAGATGGTGGCAGCCGTCCCGACCGTCATCGACGGCATCTACTGCTACTGCAACTGCGCCGAGCACTCGGGGCACTACTCCCTTCTCGACTGCTTCACGAGCGATCACGCCGCCCGCTGCGACGTCTGCCTGTCCGAGGCGACCATGGCCTATCAGATGTCCCGGGACGGGAAGGACCTGAAGGCCATCCGGGCCGAGATCGACTCCCGCTTCCAGCGCTGACGACATGCCGATCGACCTCCCGGTCGAGATCCGATGCGCCGCGGTCGTTCTGCCGCTCCTGCTCCTCACCGCGGCCTGCGACGCGCGGGCCGGCCGGGAGCGACAAGCGCTCGGACGGGAGTACTTCGACTCGACCGGGTCGTACGTCCACGCCGGGGTGAGCACCCGCGCCCGGGCCGACATCGATCCGTTGGACGTGTCCAGCCTCGACGGCGACACGACCGCGGCGGACTTCAAGCTCTATCAGATGCGGTGTGCCGCGTGCCACGAGCTGCCGGACCCGACGATGAAGACGGGCGAGCACTGGTCCTTCCTCATCGGGCGCATGCAGGGCAAGACCGAGACCGCCGGTCTCATCCCGATGACCGACGAGGAAGCCGAGGCGATCCTGGGTTTTCTCCGTCGACACGCGAGGCGGTGAGGGCCTCCGCCCGGTGAAGGACGCTGCACGTGAGGTTCATCCCGGCTTCATCGTCCGGGGGCCAGACTCTGTCGTAGCAGAGGCGGCAGGCTCCGATGGCCCCGGACAGGCCCTGCTCACCTCCAGCACCGCGAAATCCATGGCCGACCGTCCTCACGACCACCCCCGGGACCAGCCTGGGGATCCTGGACGCTCCAGCAACGAGGCCCCGGTCGGGTCGGGCGACGGCCACCGAGGCCACGAGGACAACGGCGCCCACGCCGGACACGACAAGCACGCCGGGCACAGCGTGGCGATGTTCCGCGACCGGTTCTGGTGGAGCCTGATCCTCACCGTCCCGACCCTCGTCTGGGGCGAGCTCCTGCAGCGGTGGCTCGGCTACGCGGCGCCGGCCTTCCCCGGCTCGGAGTACGTCCCGGCCCTCTTCGGAACGGTGGTCTTCTTCTACGGCGGATGGGTCTTCATCCAGGGTGCCGTGCGGGAGCTGAAGGACCGGTTGCCGGGCATGATGACCCTCATCTCCCTGGCCATCAGCGTCGCCTTCGGCTACAGCGTCGCCGTCACGCTGGGCTGGCGCGGGATGCCGCTCTGGTGGGAGCTGGCCACGCTGGTGACCATCATGCTCCTGGGCCACTGGATCGAGATGCGCTCCATCTCCCAGGCGCAGGGGGCGCTGAAGGAGCTGGCCAAGATGCTGCCGGACACGGCCGTCCGGATCGTGGACGGTGGCACCGAGGAGGTGCCCGTGAGCGAGCTCCGGGCCGGGGACCTCATGCTGGTCCGTCCGGGTGCCGGGATCCCGGCGGACGGGGTGGTGAAGGAAGGCCGGAGCGCGGTGAACGAGTCCATGCTCACGGGCGAGTCGAAGCCCATGGACAAAGAGCCGGGCGACGAGGTCGTGGCGGGGACGGTGAACGGCTCCGGGTCCCTCCGGGTGGAGGTCACGGGCACCGGTGATGATACGGCCCTGGCGGGCATCATGCGCCTCGTCGAGGAGGCGCAGAGCTCCCGTTCCCGGGCGCAGGCGCTGGCGGACCGGGCGGCGTTCTGGCTCACGCTGGTCGCCATCGGCGCCGGCACCCTGACCCTGGTCGCCTGGCTCCTCCTCGGGAACAGCGAGGCGTTCGCCATCGAGCGCCTCGTGACGGTCCTGGTCATCGCCTGCCCGCACGCCCTCGGGCTGGCCATCCCCCTGGTCATCGCCATCTCCACCACCCTGGGGGCCCGCAACGGCCTCCTCGTGCGCGACCGGCGGGGGCTCGAGGAGGCCCGCAACCTCGACGCTGTGGTCTTCGACAAGACCGGCACCCTGACCCTGGGCGAGTTCGGCGTCGTCACGATGGCCACCGCCGGCGCGCTGGCCGAGGACGAGGCCTTGCGGCTGGCCGCGACGGCCGAGGTCGACTCGGAGCACACCATCGCCCGGGGCATCGTGGGCGCGGCGCGGGAGCGCGGCGTCGACGTGGGCACGCCCGAGGTGTTCGAGGCGGTCCCCGGCCACGGCGTGGTCGCGACCGTGGAAGGACGCGAGCTGCGCCTCGGAGGGCCGGCGCTCCTGCGCAGCCTCCAGATCGAGCTCCCCGAAGAGCTCCGTACGCACGCGGAGCAGAGCGAAGGGCGGGGCCAGACGACCGTGTACCTCGTCGAGGACGGGGGCGTGACGGCCCTCTTCGGACTCGCGGACCGGATCCGGGAGGAGTCACGGGCCGCCGTGGACCGCCTGCACGCCCTGGGGATCGAGGTGGTCATGCTGACCGGTGACGCGGAGTCCGTGGCCCGGGCCGTGGCCGGGGACCTCGGGATCGACACGGTGTTCGCCGAGGTCCTACCGGACCAGAAGGCCGAGCAGATCCGCTCGCTTCAGGAGGAGGGGAAGCGGGTCGCGATGATCGGGGACGGGGTGAACGACGCGCCGGCGCTCGTCACGGCCGACATCGGTGTGGCCATCGGCGCCGGGACCGACGTGGCGGTCGAGGCCGGCGACATCGTCCTGGTCCGGAGCGACCCGCGGGACGTCCCGCGCATCGTCACCCTCAGTCGGGCGAGCTACCGGAAGATGGTCCAGAATCTCTGGTGGGCCGCCGGCTACAACGTCCTCGCCATCCCGCTGGCCGCCGGCGTGCTGGCCCCCGTGGGCATCCTGCTCCATCCGGCGGTGGGGGCGGTGCTGATGTCTCTCAGCACGGTGATCGTCGCGGTCAACGCGCAGCTTCTCCGGAGGACGCGCCTCGAGGCGGCGTGAGCAATGGATCGGGGGATCGCCGGTCGCCGAGGCGAGCAGGGCCGTCTTCATCCCCGGTTCGCCGGGATCCAGCGATGGTCGATAACGATAGGGGGGGCGCCTGCTCCGGCGGAGACTCCCCCGCCGCCCCTGGAGCCAGCGAGACCACCGCGCTCCTCTCGATCGTGCCCACCGGTGGCGCCACCGACGTCGACCCGCCGGCCACGGTCGTGGTGGGCTTCGACCACCCGATGATGCCCGGGATGGAGGCGTACGCCCTGCTCCACCGGGGCGACGTGACGGGACCCGAGGTCCCCGGCGCCTGGAGGCTCTCCGACGATCTGCGAACCCTCACCTTCACCCCGGCCTCTCTCCTGCAGCCCGGCACGACCTACACGATCCACCTGGGCGGCGGCATGATGGACGCCGACGGGAGGCACGTCGACTTCGACGCCCACGGCGACCGCATGGGGGGCGTCTGGGCGAGCCCCGCGATGATGGGCCGGGGCATGATGGGCAGCGGCATGATGGGGGGCGCCGTGGGGGACCGGCACATGGGCCCGGGGTGGCAGCACCCCACGAACGGCAGCTACGGGATGGTCTTCACCTTCACGACCCGAGGTTGAGTCCCGCGCGGGAGCCGGCGTTGGAGGAGGAACCTCGACGCCGGTCCGTCGCGAGATCCGCCGGTCCCACCCCGCCTGGATGGCACCCACCAGGCTCCCCTACCTTGTGGATGGTACACAGCGCACCGACCGTCCCCCCGAGGGAAGCCGTGACGCCACCCTCCACCGCCCTGGTCGTCGACGACGAGCCGCACATCCGGCGCGCCGTCCGCAACGCTCTCGAGTCCGAGTTCGACCGGGTGCTCGAGGCGGCCGACGCCGTCGAGGCGGTGGACCTGGCTGCGGCCCAGAGGCCGGACGTGATCGTCCTCGACCTCGGCCTGCCCGACAAGCCGGGGCGGTGGGTCTGCGCCGAGATCCGGAAGTGGTCGACGGTTCCGATCATCGTGCTGTCGGCGCACCACTCGGAGAACGAGAAGATCCGGCTGCTCAACGAGGGGGCGGACGACTACGTGACCAAGCCCTTCCATCAGGGTGAGCTGGTGGCGCGGGTCCAGGCCCAGATGCGCCGGGCCCGGATGTCCGAGGTGCCGGGAGAGGGGTCGGAAGTCGTCATCGGCGACCTGGTCATCGACACCGGCGCCCGGACGGTCAAGCGCGGCGGCGAGAACGTCCACCTGACCCCCACGGAGTGGGAGCTGCTCCGAGCCTTCCTCCGCCACGCCGGAAAGACGCTGACCCACCAGCAGCTCTTCCGGTCCGTGTGGGCGGCCTCGTCGGGCGACCCCCAGCAGTACCTGCGCGTGTACGTCGCGAACCTCCGCCGCAAGCTGGAGCCGGACTCGGTGCGGCCTCGCCTCATCATCACGGAGCCCGGGGTTGGATACCGCTTCGAGCTCGGCGACTGAAGACGCCGGCACCCCGTCCCGACCGGCCGGCGGTCGCGCCCTGGGACTCTGGCTCCTGGCGGTCGCCGCGTGCACGGTCGTCCTGTGGCTGGTGCGGGACTCGGCGCACGAGGCCCACATGGCCCTCGCCTACCTCCTCATCGTCCTGGGGGGCAGCGCCCGCAACGGGCGGATCGTCGGCCTCGTCCTGGCCATGGTCTCCTTCCTCGCCTTCGACTTCTTCCTGCTGCCCCCCTTCTACACGCTGGCGGTCGAGGACCCGCTGGACTGGTGGCTCCTGATCGGATTTCTCGTCACGGGGATGGTCGCCGCCCAGCTCTTCCACCGGACCCAGCGCGCGCTCGCGACGGCCCAGAACCGCGCCCGCGAGATCGAGCGCCTGTCCGCCCTCGGCGCGGCGAGCCTCTCCGTGCCCCGCGCGGTGGACGCCGTCGCCGCCATCGCACGGGTGCTCCGGAGCGAGCTTCCCGTCGGGTCGGCGGAGGTGGTCATGTTCGACGACCGGACCGGCGAGGACGTGCTGGTGGCCCGGGCGCCAGCGGGAGAGGGCGAGGGGGCGCGGGACGCCGGATGGGTGCCGGACCCCGTCCACCACGGACGGATCGTGTCGATCCTCCCGGACGGGACCGAGACCACGGCCGCAGCGGAAGCGGCCCTGATCGGGCCCCTCACGGACGAATCGGGCCCGGTGAGCGTGCTCGTTCCGCTCACCGTACGGGACCGGAACCTGGGCGTGCTGCGCCTGTCCGACCCCTCCGGGCTGCACCTCGACCGGGCGCAGGCCGTGTTCGCGGACACCCTGAGCTACTACGCGGCGCTGGCCGTCGAGCGGGTGAGGCTCTCGGCCGAGGCCGAGCACGTCGAGGCGCTGCGGGAGGCGGACCGGCTCAAGGACGCCCTCCTGGCCACGGTCTCCCACGACCTCCGGACTCCCCTCACGACCATCCGGGCCCTGGCCTCGGAGCTGCGGTCGTCGGGCGACGACCGGGCCGCGGTGATCGAGGAGGAGGCGGACCGCCTCAACCGCCTCGTCACCGACCTCCTCGACCTCTCGCGCATCCGCAGCGGCGGGCTGCCCCTGGAGCCGCGCGTCATCGCGGCCGAGGACCTGGTCGGAGCCATGCTCCAGCGGCTCACCGGCGTCCCGGGCGCGGACCGGATCGAGGTCCGTCTCCCGGCGGGTGGCGCCCTCCCCGTGGGCCGTTTCGACTTCGTACAGTCCTTGCGCGCGCTGGCGAACCTCGTCGAGAACGCCCTCCGGCACTCGCCCGAGGGAACGGTCGTCGAGCTCGACGTGGACGAGGAGGGTGACGATCTCGTGCTGGCGGTCCTCGACCGCGGACCAGGGGTAGCCGAAGCGGACCGGGACCGGATCTTCGAGCCGTTCTATCACCCCCGGGGAAACAGCCGGAGCGGCACGGGGCTGGGTCTCGCCATCGCCCGCCGGGTCGCGGAAGCCCAGGGGGGTTCCGTGGCCCACCGGGCCCGCCCCGGCGGCGGAAGCGTCTTCGAGCTTCGGCTCCCCCGGGAGACCCTGGAGGGGATCGGCTGACCCCGGTCCCACCCGGGCGCCCGCTCCGGGTCGCCCGCCGGGCCGCCCCGGGGGTCATTCCGAATTCTTAACGACTTCTTCACGCCGACGCGCCCGATCCTCACACGTCGCTAACGGGATCGTGGGTATCCTTCGGGCGTGATGAACGGGCGTGCGAGGGATCTTCCAGGGCAGAACGGCGAGGGTCGGTCGGAGCGCGAGACCGCCCTCGACCTGGAGGTGGGTCTCCGGGTCGAGGAATACCGGTGGGTGGAGTGGAACCGCCGTGCCCTCGGCCGGACGCCCCTCCACGAGCCCGGCCGCTTCGTGGGGCACCCGGGGGATCTGCTCGCGCATCTCTACGAGGAGACGTCCGAGGACACGCCGCTGTCGGAGGATGCCTACGCACGACTTCCGCGGTACTCCACCCGGACCGGACCGGCGCTCCGGGCCGCCGAGCGGGCGGGCGTCTTCGCGGACGAGGGAGCTCGCCTCTCGTGTACCCCCGGCGGGGTCTGGCACCTCTCCCTGGAGCGGGCCGGCCTCGATCTCGAGAACGAGTCCCTCCCGAGGCTCCTCTGTCGGGCCGCCCTGCGACTGGCGGACCGCCGGGCCGGCGGAGCCCGAGGTTGAGAGCGGCCGTGCCGGCGATTCTCGAACGGAACGGTCGCGTCGTCGGAAACGGCGGATCCCCCAAAGAACGGTGGAGGCTCGAGCGGTCCCGGTCGGCCCGGATGCGTCGGCACCTGACCCCCGCCCGACTCCTCGTCCTCTCCTTCGTCGCCCTCATCGCGATGGGCACCGCGGGCCTGCTCTGGCTTCCGGGCCTCTACACGGGCGAGCCGCTCACCGCCCTGGACGCCCTCTTCACCGCGACCAGCGCCGTCTGCGTCACCGGACTGATCGTGGTCGACACCGCGACCTACTTCACCGCGGCGGGCCAGGCGTTCGTGCTGCTCCTGATCCAGCTCGGCGGCCTCGGGATCCTGACGTTCGCCACGCTGGTGATCCTGGCCCTGGGGAAGAGGCTGTCGCTGCACCACGAGGCCGTCACGGCGGATCCCGCCGACGTGGCCCCGGACATCGACTTCAGGCAGCTCGTCCGGAACGTGGTCCTCTTCACGCTGCTGTTCGAAGGCGTCGGGGCGCTTCTCCTCTTCCTGGCCTGGCTCCCGCGCTACCCGGCCGGGGAGGCCGCGTGGCACGCCCTCTTCCAGGCGGTGAGCGCCTTCTGCAACGCGGGCTTCTCCACCTTCAGCGACTCGCTGACGGGGTTCCAGGGGGCGCCCGTGACCCTGGTCGTCGTCATGGTGCTGATCGTGGTCGGCGGCCTCGGATTCCTGACGCTCGAGGAGCTTCACCTCCGCTGGAGGCGGCGTGGGAAGGGCCACTCGCGGCTCTCCCTGCACTCGCGACTGGTGCTGGTCACCACGGCGATCCTCCTGGTCGGGGGATGGCTGGCGTGCACCACGCTCGAGTGGGGCAACACCCTGGCGGGCATGCCCTCGTGGGAGAGGGTCCTGAACGGGCTGTTCATGAGCGTCACCGCGCGCACGGCGGGCTTCAACACGGTGGACTACACGACCACCGCCGACAGCACGAACTTCGTCACGGTGCTCCTCATGTCGGTCGGTGGATCCCCCGGGTCCACGGCCGGCGGCTTCAAGACGACGACGGTGGCCGTCATCATGCTCCTGGCGTTCGCGCGGCTCCGCGGGCACCGGGTGACCAGCGCCCAGCACCGGACCATTCCCGAGGAGACCGTGCAGCGCGCCGTGGGGCTGTTCGCCGTCGGCTTCCTGGTGGTGACCGGGGCCATCCTGCTGTACTCGGTCCTGGAGCTGGAGCCGGTGGGTCCCGAGCCCGCCGGCCAGTTCCTGCCCTTCATGTTCGAAGCGGTCAGCGCGTTCAACACCGTGGGCCTCTCCATGGGCGCCACAGAAGAGCTGGAAAGGGCGAGCAAGCTGCTGACGGTCCTTCTGATGTACGTGGGACGGGTCGGTCCCCTGACCTTCGCCTCGGCGATCGCGCTGAAGCGGCCGACGCTCTCGGGCGAGTTCCGATTCGCCTACGAGGACGTGATCATCGGATGAGGAGGGAGGTTCCGTGAAGCGCTTCGTGGTGGTGGGACTCGGAAACTTCGGCTCGAGCGTGGCCGAGACGCTGCACGCCAACGGGCACGACGTGGCGGCCCTCGACCGGGATCCCGAGCGGGTCGACCAGATGGCGCGCCTCGTCGCCCGGGCCGCCGCGGGGGACGGCAGCGACGTCCGGACGCTGAAGCGCCTGGGGGCCGAGGACGCGGACGCGGCCATCATCAGCACGGGCGACGACATCACTGCGAGCGCCATGACCGCGCTCGTCTTCAGGGATCTGGGGGTCGACGAGATCTACGTGAAGGTCGTGTCCCACGACCACGCCCGACTGATCGAGAAGATCGGGGTCACCGAGACCATCTTTCCCGAGCGGGAGTCCGGGATCCGGCTCGGGAAGCGCATCTCACGCCGCTCCCTGCTGAACTACGTCCAGCTCGGCGCCAACTTCAGCCTCCAGGAGATGGCCGTTCCCGCGGCGTGGGTCGGGCGCTCGCTGAGGGACCTCCAGCTCCCCCGCCGCCACGGCATCTGGGTCGTGGCGCTCCACGACGTCCTCATGGACGAGATCCACCCGGTCCCCGACCCCGACGCGCCGCTGAAGGAGTCCGACACCCTGCTGGTGGCGGGCACCGAGGAGAATCTCGCGAAGGCCGCGCGAGTCCGGTGAGCGTCGGCGGAGGGCGGCGTCCGCGCCATCCCCCGTCCGGTCACTCGATGAAGATCGTCTCCTCCGCCGAGACGAAGAGGACGTCCCGCAACGACGGGAAGCGCTCCAGGAGCACCCGGCCCTTCCGCTCCAGGCGCTCGCCGGTGAAGCCGAGCATGACCAGGTCGGCCGTGCCGGATCTCGCCTCCACCAGACGCTCGAAATCGATCTCCTGGTCGGTGGGGATCACCTGGACGTTCTTCTCCGTGATCAGCAGGCGACCCTCGGCGATCATGGCCCGGAGCTCCTCGGAGCGCTCCCGCACGTCACCCCGCGGATAGGCGGCGAAGATGCTGACCTCCGCGCCCTGCCAGTGCCGGTGGCCCAGGAGGATGTAGGCCAGCAGGATCATGAGGTTGGCGTTGCGCGCGTCGTGCCACGTCAGCCAGACGTGGATCGACCGCCGCGCGCCGAAGAAGTTCTCGCCGTGGCGGAGGACGAGGCGGTTCATGCGGGGCACGCCGGCCATCCTCAGCCCCGCCACCACCTCGTCGAGCACCTCCGGCGGATCGTGGCGCCCGAACTCGAAGAGGATGGTGTTGTTCTCCATCCCCGACACGCCCGGCATCTGGAGGCTCTGCGCCAGCGCCGACGCCATGGACGGGCTGATCATGGTGTCGACGAAGATCGCGCCCTTCCGGTCCTCCATGGCGCGGACGAGGCGTTCCTGGACCCTCCGACTCTCCTCGAAGCTCTCGGGCTCGAGGCGACCCGGGATGTAGTGGAGGTACGTCCCGAAGCCGTAGCGATGGCAGAGCCACTCCATGAGCTGCACCGGCGACGAGCGGTCGAAGGTCCTCGGCGTGATGGTGATGACGCTGGGGCGCCAGTCGTCGGGGGGAATCTTCTGGAGGCGGATCTGGAGGTACCGGGTCGCCTGCGTCATGACCCCGTGGAAGATGGCCGCCAGGTCGTCCACGCCCCCCCGGCTACGCCGGATGACCTCGTAGAGTGCAGCCATCACCAGGATCGCGAGCACGGCGTAGACGAGGTCCATCTGGAGCATGAGCACCAGGCTCATGACCGCGCCGAACAGGCTGAGATACCATTTGGACCGGAAGCTCGGGCGGTACGAGGGGCGCGCCGCGAAGTGCTCGAGGAACGAGATGGCGCAGAGCGCCCCGTAGGTGACCATGAAGAACATCGACACGATGCGCGCGACCAGGTCGACCGAGCCGAGGAGGACGAACACGACGGCGATCGCAGACGTGACGAGCGTCGCGTTGAACGGCTCGTTCGCCTCGCCCCTCCCCTCCGCGAGCATCTCGTTCGCCCCCGCGGCCGGCACGATCCCGTCGCCTCCGAGCGCCTGGAGCGTCCGGGGCGCCACCAGGATGGAGCCGATGGCCGACGAGAGAGTGGCCGCGGCCAGGCCGATGGGGATGATGGGTCCCCAGACGGCGATGCGCGCCATGACGAGCTGGTCCGAGGCCAGCGTCGCCACGTCGGCCGAGACGGCCAGCTTCACCACGACGAAGAAGTAGACGATCATGCCGGCGAGGGTCGCCGACATGATGCCCAGCGGGATGGAGCGACGGGGGTTCGCCAGGTCTCCCGACAGCCCCACGCCCGCCGTCATCCCGGTGAACGCCGGAAAGCAGATGGCGAACACCAGCATGAACGGGTCCGCCCCGGCGAGCCCCGAGACGAGGGGCACCGTCTCGGGACGGATCGCCTCCGGCGACGCGCCGAAGAAGAACATCCCCAGGGAGACGAGGAGGATCGCGGCCACGCCCCAGAGAGCCTTCACCCCGAGGTCGGCGCCCCGGGTCAGCACCAGCGCCACGAGGGCCAGCGTGGCCGGCAGCGAGATCATCCGCGGGTCGAACCCGAACCCCACCGCCGATTCGAACGCGCCGGCGAGCGGTCGGAAGGCCTCGGCGAAGGCGATCATGTAGAACGCGACGGAGATGGCCTGGGAGAGGTAGAGGCTGATCCCGATCGCGCCCCCGATGGTCGTGCCGAAGGAGCGGGAGATGATGAAGTACTCGCCCCCGCCCTCCACCCGGCGGTTGGTGGCGATCTCCGCGATGGCGAGCGCGGTCGGCACCGTCACGGCGTGGCCGAGGAGGATGATGACGAACGAGCCCAGGAGCCCGACGTTCCCCACGGCGTAGCCGAACCGCAGGAACATGATCGCCCCGAGGATCGTGCTGATGCTCGCCAGGAAGACGGGGCCGGTGCCGAAGCCGTGGCCGCGAGCGGTGTCCTGCTCGCCGGGGGGTGTGGTCATGGAGGTCGGAAGGGAGGCGGGGCGTGCGGTGAACGAGGAGGGCCGTCACCGCCGGCCCCCCGAACGCTACGACCCCGGCCCGCGCCGAACAAGATGCGAGGGTCGGCCCCGACCGCCCCCCCGGGGCAACCGGCCCGAGGCCGCGATCGGGCCGCCGGGAGGCTTACGAAGGGGGCGGGATCTCGACCTCGGTGGTGACGTCGATGCACCGGTGGAGCGTCCGGTACACCGGGCAGCGCTCCCGGTGCATCTCGTGCACCCGCCGGACCGTCTCCCGCTCCTCCGCTCCCACGCCCGCCAGGCGGTACGCCACGTGGATCCGCCGGATGACGAGCACTCCGTCCTCCTTCTCCACCTCTCCCGACACGTCGGCGGTGAGCCGCCCGTCCGACGCGTCGATCCCGCGCGCCTCCAGCGCGCCTCCGAAGGTCCCGGTCAGTCAGCCGCCCGTGGCCGCCATGACGTGGTCGAGGGTGGTCGGGTCCTCCTCGACGCCCTCGACGCCGTAGTGCTCGGCGACCGCGCCGTGCACGCCGAACGTCACGGTGACGCCGGGAGGCAGGTGGGCGCGGCGCCGGGGCCCCCGCTCCCTCTCGATCCGGATCCTCGCACGGTAGACGACGTCGGACATGCGGTCCTCCCTCTTTGCGATCGGTGATCCCGGGCGGCGTCGTCCAGGGTGGGCGACCCGCCCGGCCGCCGTCGGAGCAACCGGTCCACCCCCCGGGAGGGTTCCAGGCGGAGCTGCCCGGCGGCCTTCCTACCGCCCGGGTCACCCCGGACGCGGCCGCGGATGATCGGGTACCCTGCTCAGTGCACCAGGGCGAGAAGCGCGTCCTTGTACGTCCGGCTCACCCGTAGCCGCTTGCCCGAACGGAGCACCGCGACGTGGTCGCCGTGGCCCCACGGCACGACCTCCACGACCCGGTCCAGGTTGACCACCGCCGACCGGTGGATCCGGATGAAGCGGGCCGGGCCGAGGTAGTCGGCCAGGCGCCCGAGAGCCACCCGCAGGGCGTGCGTCCCTTCCGACGTGTGGAGCAGAACGCCGTTTCCGTCCGCCTCGATCCAGTCCACGTCGTCGACGTCCACGAAGTAGACGCGGCCCTCGGCCCGCACC